>JAQIBN010000022.1 GCA_027859095.1 Spirochaetia bacterium
CTTTGACCCTGAAGTGATTATCTAAAAATTCAGGTTTATTTGCATAGAGTTTAATTTCCGGGTAATACATTATTGTACTGGGATGAAGAACACCCGGGACAATTGTATCCAGAAGCTTCATTGACTTCCATATATTCCTCATTATTTTAGAAGGCATTGCAAGGCTTATATCACCAGGACAACTGCCGGCAAGGGTAGGTTTAAAATCATACAAATCTCCATTAAAGGTATCTTCTTTAGATCGCTTTCCAAGACGGAAATCCCCTACCCTCTGCATTAAAGGTCTGCCGCCACCCATAAGCATTGCCTGAAGACCAAGGTTTACTGCAAATTGTTGCCCACTTGCCAGAGGTTCGGTAAATCTAACAGTCTTAAGCATTGCAAAATTGGTAAGGCCATTTGCTTCCCTTTCTGTTGAATAGGCATGTCCATTTACAGAGTAGTAGATATCATCATGGATGGTTTTGTATTTCTCCTGAACAACATGAGCATTCCCACTATTTGTACAAAATGTACGAACTTTTTCAGGAAACATAAATTTAGGGTCATAATAATCCCTTACAATAGGATAATGCTCCACTCTGGTTTCCACCCTAATTCCAATATCAATAATATGATCCATATAGTTTACATCAAGGCTATCCATAACTGATTGAATAAATCTAAAACCCTTACGACCAGGAGCAATCATCAAAGTTTTAAAGCCAATATCGTTTTTATCAGTTTTAATAATTTTATGTATTGAATCTACACTTAACATTGTTTCTTCAAGTGAAATTTCAACACCAAGCTCTTTTAGTTCGGCAATAAGTTTCTTAATTAATAAAAGGCCCCCATCTGTACCAAGATGGGTCTGCTTAATGTTTACAAGATCAACTCCAAGCTTTTCTGCTCTAAATTGATATGTGGAAAGATTATTTTTTTTTAGTATATTAGGTTTTAATTTATTAATTACCTTTTTCAGATAATAATCAGCTTCATCCTTTTCCCAATTATCAGTAGGGAAACCTATGGGGTAGGTAAAATTCATTTTACAGTCATTTCGTAAACCACCGGAGCTGGTTTTTCCACTCTCCAATATAAGAATTTTCAAATTTGGTTTCTTTTCAATAAGATAAAATGCGGCTCCAAGACCAGCCGGACCGGAACCGATAATAATGCAATCATAACTATCCATAATTACTAACTCTTCCCCACACCCCTCTCAAGGGCAATTCTTCCTGTACGAATTGACTCTATGATATTGTACTCAGAAAGCAGGCTTATAGCGCTACTTACTGCTGCAGTAGATCCTGTAACTTCAAGAGTCCAGTAATCACCAGTAGAATCCAAAATCCTTGCTTCTGCTGCAGTTATTATCTGAAGAATTTCGGATCTTTTTTCAGGAGTCACCTGTATTTTTATTAAAGAATGCTCTCTTTCTATTATACTCTCATTTTTAATATCCCATACTTTAATTACATGAACAAGTTTCTGAAGTTGTTTTCTAATCTGTTCCAGGACAGAATCATCGCCTTGAACAACTATGGTAAACCTGCTTTTATCATCCATTTCAGTAGTACCGACAGTCAGACTTTCAATATTAAATCCTCTCCGGGAAAATAAACCGGATATTCTTGTCATAACTCCTGCTTTATTATCACAGAGTATTGAAATTGTGTGTTTCATTTTATCCTCCTATTCAACAAGATCCAGAAGATCTGCACCTGTAACCATAGGATATACATGTGCTTCTTCTTTTATTATACAGTCTATAACACAGGTTTTACCTGAACTCTGCGCATCTCTAACAGCTTTTTCAAATTCTTCCAGAGTCTCGGTCCTATGACCAACAGCACCCATACTTATAGCAAGTTTATCAAATTTAACAAAATCACCCAAATTTGAAATATCAAAACTTCCATCATAAAACTCATCCTGCAGCTGTGCTATCATTCCAAGACTGGAGTCATTCAAAACTACTAAAATTAGGGGAAGCTTTTCTTCCACTGCTGTTATAATTTCCTGACAGGTCATTGTAAAACCTCCGTCCCCGGAAATAAGAACAACAGGTCTGTCTTTATTAAGTGATTGGGAACCAACCTTTGCACCAACTGCTGCAGGTAAACCAAACCCCATAGTTCCAAGACCACCAGAAGTTAGAAAAGTTCTTCCTGCTTTTACATCAGAATATAGAGCAGCAAACATTTGGTGCCGCCCAACATCAGTTACTATTATTGCATCCGGTATTACTTGTTTAAGCACTTCAAGAGCACCTGGTACAGAAATTTCTTTCCCTCCTTTCCGAAGTGGATGCTCAACTACAGTCTTATTCAGAAGATCTATCCAATCAGGGATTTCTTTTAAGCTCACAAGATCTGTCAATTTTGGTAAAATATCCCTGGCATTACCTACTATAGGCACAAAAACAGATACATTTTTACTTATTTCTGCAGGATCAATATCTATATGTATAATTTTTGCATCTCTTGCATAAGTTGCCAGAGGACCAGTAGATCTGTCACCAAATCTGGTTCCAATTGCAATAATAAGATCTGCCTTTACAATTGCTGTATTTGCAGCAACCTTTCCATGATATCCATACAAACCATAATTTAATAGATGATTGGAATCGATGGAAGATTTACCCATTAATGAATGAACAAGAGGAATACCTGATTTCTCTACAAAGTGAAGCAGCATCTCAAATGCATCTGAATGGAATATACCACCACCGGCTATAATTACAGGATTCTTTGAATCTTTTATTAAAGCTGCTGCTTTTTTAATTTGACCTGGATGTCCTTTAATGGTGGGATTATATCCTTCAAGAACATATTCTTTTTCATTACTTACAAGGAACTCAGAAGAGAGTATGTCTTTGGGGATATCAATTAATACCGGTCCCTTTCTACCTGAATCTGCTAAATAAAATGCTTCCTCAACCACAGGACTAATTTCATCCGCACTTTGAATTAAATAGTTATGCTTGGTAATAGGTATTGTAATTCCCGTTATATCTACTTCCTGAAAGGCATCATTTCCTATCATTGTAGATGGGACCTGACCTGTTATTGCTAAAATAGGAGATGAATCCATATAAGCTGTAGCAATCCCTGTCACGAGATTAGTGGCTCCTGGGCCACTTGTTGCAAGACAAACACCAACCTTACCAGTTACACGTGCATAGCCATCTGCCATATGTGCAGCACCCTGTTCGTGTCTGGCCAGAATATGTTTAATAGATGAACCCTGTAATGCACCATAAATAGGGAGATTTGCCCCTCCAGGGTATCCAAAAATTACTTCCACACCCATTTTTTCCAGTGCCCGGACAAGTGATCTGGCTCCTGTACTCTTACCTTTTTTCATTCTTACCTCCACAACATTCATTAAAATACCAGGTCTCCTGACAAAAAAAAACTGCTATCCAAAGGACAGCAGGTAGAAAACTCTTTGTTTTTCCTACATACTGTCTATAACAGAAGAAGATAGAAGATTTCTTCTCTGGACTACGACAAATGAGAATAGGAATACTAATTCTTTCTTATAAAAACCGCCAGCTAACAGGCAATATTCGTTTATTTTTACTAACTTATTGTAACAAAGTGTATTATTAGAAGGAATTTTAGTCAAGAGGCTTATGAATAGCAAGAAAATTTTATTACATACATGTTGTGCCCCCTGCGCCTCCCCATCCGGAGAAAGATTAAAAGAAGAAGGTTGGGATATTACCTTGTTTTATTCAAATTCTAACATATTCCCTGAAACAGAGTACCTAAAAAGACTGGATTCTGCCAATAGACTAGCGAGTATCTGGAAAGTTCCACTAATAGCTGACTCCTGGGATCATGAAATATGGAGAGAATACATAAAAGGGCACGAAAAAGAACAAGAAGGAGGAAGTCGATGTAGTCTTTGTTTTGAATTTAATTTAAAACGAACCGCAGATAAGGCAGAAGAACTGGGTTTTACTGCATTTACAACAACCCTTACCCTTGGTCCATATAAAAATTCAAAAGTTATTTTTGATATTGCATCCGTATTCCCCGGATTTATGGAGTTCAACTTCAAAAAGAAAAATGGTTTCTTAAGAAGTGTTGAACTCAGCAATGAATACGGATTATATCGTCAGAATTATTGTGGATGTGAGTTCAGCATCAGAGAATAATCAGGAAAGATAATCTTCCATAAGAGCATAACAGTTATTATCCAGAATTCGAATTATACCCATTTCTCTTTTACAATTATCTACAGAATCAGAAGCATGGGCTGTATTTACCATGATATTACTACCAAATTCCCTTCTTATTGTTCCACCGGGAGCTTTAGTAGGATCTGTAGGCCCAAGTACATCTCGAATTTTATTAACAGCATCTACACCTTCATAGATTAAGACCATACTTTTAACTTTACCGGGTTTTTCAAGCTCATCTGCAGGACATTCAGGTGGTTTTGTACCAGCCATAAACTCAATAATCTGATTAAACTGATCGATTGCATATTCTGCACCAAAAGAATCGGTAATCTTCTTATAAGATTCATCAGAAAGCTTAATATCAAACTTTTCCTCAAGAGCTTCTTTTCCTTTCTTACCAAAAACCGGACCCAATTTTTCGACAAGAACATCTTTTACAGGACCATAGAATTCCAGCCCCTGAGCCACAGACATCTTCTGAATTTTACATCCAATAAGTCTTAAACCAGTTCTGGAAAACATATCAATTATTGTACCAGGTTTGGAGCTGGCATACTTCCAATTATCAGGTTTTATTATTACAAGAGTTCTTTCAATATTTAAAGGATCACTATAATGCATATTTTCTATAATTGCCGGTTCATTCTTTAAGAAGTCTGCAAATATCTTTAAGTTAATCTCTGCATTTTCCTTTGATCTTGCAGTAAATACTGCCGGTTCAAAATACTGTACTTTATCTGTATTTTCAAGAGACATTACCATGTCAGCATAAGTATCGCGAATGGTCTCACCAGTTATAGATTCAATACTGCTATTTTTATAGGTAAGAGCACCTGCAATTCTTGAAAGCTTTACTGCAGCATCTTCTCCCTTAAAAAGCAATAACATAACTCTTCTGCGTTTATCATCAGTCGAAACAAAATTTGTTCTTACATAATTAGCTAAAAGATCTGTAATTTTCTTATCATCCTCAGTGCTGTTTTTTTCAATAGAATCTGCATATGCATCTGCCATCTTTTTTGAAGGAGAAAAAACCTGAGCTCCGACGAATTCCAGGTCTATTCTGGATAAGAGTCTGGATAACACTCCACCTGTACGACTTTTACTAAGTGTATAGGGTGTTACCAGCATATAGGAAAGTTCTTTTTTCATTATTTACCTGCCATTATTTATTTAGTTATTTGATAACCGAAAGTAACTTTTTACAGCTAAATTACTATATAGTCAAGAGTTCATTTAACAATGAATAATTAAAAACTAAACTGGAAGAGTTATAAGAATACGGGTTCCTTTTCCCAAAAGGGGATCAACTGCTTTTATAGAACCTCCATGATGATTTATTATTTCACTACTTATGGCAAGGCCAAGTCCAGACCCTCCTGTATTTCTATTTCTGTGTTTATCTATCCTGTAAAATCGATCAAAAATTTTGGATCTTTCCTCTGGATCTATACCAGGGCCGGAATCTTCGACTGAGACACAAACTGATCCTATAGCTGTATCCAGCCATGTGGAAATTTTTATAAACCCACCATAGGAAGTAAATTTAAGTGAGTTTGAGATAATATTTAAAAGAACCTGATATAACTTCTGCCTGTCTGCCAATACTTTCACAAGTCCTTTTTCTATATCAATATTAAACTCAATATTTTTCTCACCCATTTTTGCTTTATAATGATTTGTAACTGGTATTATAAGATCTTCCAAAGATAATTTTTCCATTTCAAAGCTCGTATGACCGGCTTCAAAACTTGATAATTCCTGTAGTTCAGAAATCAATGATGTTAACAGTAAAGTTTCATCATATATAGTTTGAATACCATTCACATCCATGGGATAAACTCCTTCAAGCATCATTTCAAGATGCCCCTGAATTAATGAAACAGGTGTTCGAAGTTCATGAGCGGAATCTGCAATAATCTGCTGTTTCCAGTGTTCTGCCTCTTCAAGGGATTCTGTCATAATATTAAAACCTGTAGCCAAATCTCCCAGTTCATCGTACCGATTAACATCTACTCTTACTTTAAAATCTCCTTTTGCAATAGAGTCTGAAGCTTTATGCAGAGCACTTACAGGAGAAGTTATATGCTTAACCAGAAAATATCCAATTATAAAAGTAGACAAGAGTACTACAATAGAGGCTAATAATATCGCCCTTTTTACAGAATCAAGAAAAGCCTCCTGAATAGGTAAAAGTTCGGATCCTACCATGGAACCAGCAAATACTGTCGCAATTACTGTATTATTTAATCCAAAAACAGGTTCTCCGGAATTTTCAGGTATTTTTAATCCCTTATCTTCAATATTCGTAAAAATAATACTATTAGCTGTTGAGATAAGCAAAACAGGAAGCGCTCTAAATTGTCCCCGGGCAATAATATGATCTGTAGACTCAGGGTTTAAATCCTGTCCCTGGGGTCTGGGCCTTCTGCCCACATTATTTCCCATCATTCCCATCATTCCCATTTGGGATGGTAATGTAACTAAATTTTCTACACCTTCCCATGTTCCGGTCTGCCCATGGTAGACAGATAAAATTATAGCTAACTCCTCTGCATACGCTACATCACTTTCACGAATCATATCAGTAAAAGATTTTGAAGTTGATTTATTAATTGTAAAAGCAATTATAAAACCACTAAAAACAATAATAAGCATAAAACTAAGCATTATTTTATACATAAGTTTCATTTTCATTGATTTTTCTGATCCTCAGCCAGCTTATAACCAACACCCCAAACGGTAAGAATATACCTGGGCTCTGAAGGAACAGGTTCTATAGCTTTCCTAATATTTTTAATATGAACATCTATTGTTCTCTCATAACTTTCATAAGAGGCTTCCTGAAGAACTCCAAGAAGATCAGCTCTTGTAAAAACACGTCCAGGACTATGAAGCATAGCTTTAAGCAGTTCAAATTGAACCATAGTAAGATCAATAGCAACAGTATCTCTTGTCAAAGATCGTTTAACAGTATTCATTTCGAGATTACTATATTTAATTATTTCTGAAGAATTGCTGTTAAGTTCTCCATCATTACCCGATCTTCTTAAAACTGCACGTATCCTTGCAGCAAGTTCTTTCAGACTAAAAGGCTTTACTATGTAATCATCTGCACCAATTTCCAGGCCCATAAGTTTATCATTTTCTTCTGCCCGGGCAGTAACCATAATAATGGGGACTGCCGAGTCCTCTCTTATTCTTCTTATAACATCAATTCCATCTATTCCCGGCATCATAAAATCCAGCAGGATAAGGTCAAATTCTGTTTCTCTGAATTTTTTAAGGGCGGTAATTCCATCTCCAGCTCCTGTAACTTC
>JAQIBN010000025.1 GCA_027859095.1 Spirochaetia bacterium
GTCAGCTTGGTCTCCGTATTACCAACAGTATTTTTGGATACGATCTGGGAATATCCTATCAGTATACTTTTTTACGGGAATCAGATCAGAAAATTCCTAACTCCCTTGAGAGAATTCACCTATTTGGATTAGAAACCGCCTTTGTAATTGCTGCCTTCAATATTAGAGCTGAATCTGCATATTATATGACATCTGACTTTTCAGGAAAAAATCCACTGGTACACAACAACAAGCTTCAATACCTGTTTGGATTCGACCGGGATCTAATGATTCACAATATTTCCATAAATATTCAAGGAATGGGCGAGTTTAAACTGGGCACAGAGGGTATTACGGGCATATCAGATATCGACTATGAATCTAATGATGCATACAGTTCTCACCTGCTGACAGCCGGCCTCAAAGATAGCTTTCTCAATGAAAAAATTACAACAGAACTTAATGGCACTTACTCCATGGAAGATGGAGACTTCATGGTTATTCCAGAACTAAGGCTTAATCTTATTGAGGATACCTGGCTAAATATGAAATATACATTTTTCTATGGAGACAGTGACACCTTCTTTGGCCAATTTGAAGACAATGATTTTCTGGAAATCAGAATGGAATATTCATTTTAGAATGAATATTTCTTTTTAATTATTCCTTTTCCCTCTTCTTTCTGGCCTTTTCCGCTTTCCTGCTGATGCTGTTCCAAACTCCAGTCAGGCCCATAGCTTTCTTCATGGCAGAAAGGGTCTGGCGGGCTTCTTCTCTCATTACCATGGTTCCATTGTATATGACTTCATCAACAAACCCGCTTTTATTCTCAAAATTTGAGCGTTTTTCTCTGATAGGATCAAGGAAGCCATTAATTGCTGACGCCAGTTTCTGTTTTACCTCAACATCACCTACACTGCCTGTTCTATATCTATCCTTAAGATCTTCCACTTCAGCCTTGTTGGGATTAAATACATCATGATAAATAAAAACAGGATTACCCTCAACTTTTCCAGGTATATCTGCTCTTATTCTGTTGGGATCTGTATACATTCCATTAACTTTTTTAATAACCATTTTGGCATCATCGGAAAGATAGATAGCATTATTTAAAGACTTAGACATTTTAGCATCCCCGTCAGTACCAACCAAAGTAGGAACATCACCTATCATTACATTGGGAATTGGAAAAACTTCTCCATACATTGAATTAAATCGTCTGGCAATTTCTCTGGTAAGTTCTACGTGAGCTTCGTTGTCTTTACCTACAGGTACCAAATTGGCCCGGGGCATTAGGATATCAGCAGCCTGGAGAACAGGATAACCAAGAAGTCCCAGGGGCATTTCATTTAAATTTGCTGATTTTGCCATATCTTTTAGACTGGGAAGACGTTGAAGTCGTGGAACAGTTACAAGCATCTCAAATATCAAATTCATTTCATAGACTTCATGTACTGCTGACTGAAGATAGATTGTAGATTTATCCGGATCAACTCCACAGGAAAGATAATCAAGAATCATCTCTCTGGCATTTCCTGCGATGTTTAGAACATCATCTTTGTAGGGTTTTGTAGTAAGCATGTGCAAGTCTGCTATAATAAAAAAACTTTTATACTCATTTTGTAAGCCAACTCTATTAGCTAATGAACCGACATAATGTCCAAGATGTAATTTTCCCGTAGGTCTATCCCCGGTAAGTATGCGTTTACGATCCATATATTTCCTTCTTTAATTTATAACTTAATATTCTTCTTCATCGAATAGATTATCATCTTTAAAATTTTCATCTTTCAGGTTCTCAATTTTCCTGCCACTTCCAATGAGTATGCTTATTGGATAGAGAAAAGGAATATTTTGACAAATAATTTGAACAATTACAGTCAATGGAACAGCCAGAAACATTCCAACTATGCCCCAGATCCAACCCCAAAAAACAAGGGAAAAAAGTATTACAATAGGGCTTATATCCAATCGACTAGCTTGAAGTCTTGGATCAATAAAATTCCCTATTATTGTTTGTATACCAACCATGGATACTATGACAGCAATAATTCGACCAGGGTCCGGATAAAATTGCATAAAGCCCATAAGAATGGTAATGATCATCAAGATCACTGACCCTACACTTGGTATAAAGTTTAAAAGAAATGCAAATACACCCCACATTGGAGCAAAATCAAGTCCAATTAAAAAGAGTGAAAACCAAACAAGTATACCTGTCCCTATACTAATAAAAAATTTTAAATTAAGATATTTAACAACCTGAGCAGTAATTCTATTTAGAACACTACTAATTCTAGATCCATTCTCTGCTTTAAAAGCTAATATAAGTTTTTTGGGAGCAAATGGATTTTCCAATAGCATAAAAATCAAAAAAATCATTATAACAAGACCAGAACTTGCAAAACTTACAATGGAACTGGAAAAGCTCCCAAGATAACGGAGTAAAGTAGCTGACCATTCTATTTGTCCAAAAAAATCATAAGAGATACCAGCTTTTTCTTCTATAAATGTAACCAGAGATGTATTTAAAATAGAAAACCTGTCAGAATATTTAGGATACTCCTGAATAAAAGCACCAATACTTGATTGTATAAACAGAACTATTAAAAAAACGACTCCAAAAACAACACCAATAACAATTACTACAGCTAAATTTCTGGGTATAGGCAATTTATTATGAAAAAAATT
>JAQIBN010000062.1 GCA_027859095.1 Spirochaetia bacterium
TACTCCAATAATTGATGATAATAAGTTTTTATGCGAAATGGTAGAATATGGTGGACCATTAGCAACATTTACAAGAGAACAGATTCTAAAAGCAGTAGCATAAAAGGAGTTTATGATGACAAACGAACTAAAAGCAAAAATTGAATTGACTGAAATGTTCACAAGCACAAATGCCGGATATCTTGACATAATTGATATAATTAAAAAAGAAGCTCTAAAAAAAGGTTGTATGTCTGCTGAAATGACATCCGAAATCAACAGAATTAATGAACTGATTAACCCTGTCAAAAGGGAAGCCGTAAGTAATGAAATGATGTGGAACAATTAAATAAGGAGTATTGATCATTATACTGTTAAAGATGAGAAGAGAAAAAATAAAATATAAGCCCTTTTCAGAGGCGAAGGAGAATAAAATGGAATTAACAAAGCAAGAAATTGAGTTGATAGAAAAATGTGCAAAGATTGTAAATGGGTATGGATTTAATTTTAGACATACAGACGATGGACCGGATATGTTTTGGAAATGTGCGGAAGAAATTAGAGATTTACGGAGAGCAAAATGAAAACAAAACAGTATTTGAAATTAAGAAGGGTGGTTAGGAAATGAAATTATCAGAGCCGGATAAAGTCGAAGGTGTAAGGTGTAAACCTGTGCCAGTATCCAAAATAGGATATTATGAAAGTGATATAATCCCTCAAATGGAAAAGTTAATGTATGTAAAAATGGGTGTAGGACTTGCAGCTCCTCAGATAGGAATTAACAGAACTTTCTTTATCATGAAATATGGCAATGATATAATTTCCTGTTATAATCCTTTATGGACTCCAAAATCAAATAAACAAGCACTATCAAGAGAAGGTTGTTTAACTTACCAGCCTACATATATAAACCAAAAAAATGTATTCAGATATAAGATTATAAATACAGAGTTTACAAACTCAGAAGGAATTACTGTTAAAATTAAAATGAGGGGAATTGATGCAATAATATTCCAATATGAAACAGACCACTTGACCGGGAAAACTATATTTTACGATCCAGAAAAAGCATAGCAGACTAAAAAAGGGAGCCTTTCGACTCCCTGATTTTACTTAAATTACTACTAAGATGGTAGATTTGCTTCAACAATATACCCCCAATTATGGGTAGTATTGGCAGCTATTACTGAGTTATCAGAACTTGTGCCGTACCATTCATCGTTGTAAGCTTTCTGGATAAAATACTTTGCATCTTCATCCTGACCGAGTAACAATGCACTTCCTGGACTTGATACCGATACAAGAGGTCTTTTAACCGCTGTATAATTTGGCGCACCTGCTGGCCCTGGGACAAACAAATAAGCTTTATTAGCTGCAATCCCTGGATAAGAAACTTTCTCTTTTCCGTAAAAAAATGAATCACCTTTATAAATCCATATTTCATCAATCTCAAGAGCTTCACGATTTGCAGTAACGCCCTTTGAATTATTGAGTTGACCGTTAATTGCTCTTTTAACTTTTCGAGCGTCCACGTTTCTACCAACTGCAAGCACCATTTTCGGAATGTTAATTTCCTGGTTATTCTGAAAATCATACAATGCCCCAAGTTTATCAATTGATGCGTTAATAGTTGCGTATACTTTTTCGTCAAGTGTAAAAGTTGCAGTAGCATCAGCTGCCTGGGTCTGAGAAGTGTCCCAACCTGCGGCTGTAGTAATTGCAATCATCGGACCCCATACAAGGTCATTTCTTCTACCGATAAAAGCTCTAACATATGCCTCATTGACTTTCTGAATTGTGTAAATATCCAGATTGTAGAGTACATCTTCAAGACTTCTTACAGCGCCCAAAGCATACCCCTGCATATCAATAGCACCGACAACACCAGTCTGCTGCTGCATTAATGGTACAGTATCACCTGCTAGGTTGTGTTCAAGGAACTGACCGACAAACCCTAAAAATTCTTTAAGGTTTACAGACTTAGAAAAATCAAGTCGGGTAATTTCTTTAGTCAACAGCGCTGTATAATCAATTTCCTGCATACGTCTTATTGTAACGTCCATGGACATTTTATCAATAAAATCATAGTAGTCAGCGGGCAACTGAGCTGTATTCATTTTCTTTGCAGTTCTAATACTATCAAGATCTTTCTTGATACCGTTCCACAATTCCACATATTCTTTACTGTCTACCCAGTTTGTCTTGTCGGTACTGACAGTAAAATTCATGTCAACACCTTTATCATCTTTCAGATAAACCGGATCTGTTCTATCAAGATTAGCGGCCATGCTGCCTTCGAATATCGACCCGTTATAACCACGTTCAATATTCATCTTGATAAAATCTTTTTTTCTTAAAATTAAATCTTTACCCATACTACACCGCCTTCACTGTGAGAAGCATTCGACAACGATCGGCTGCACCGTTAGTTGTAACTGTTAAAACCTCTGCATCTGTAATTGTATTTTTAGTCTCATCGATAGTAGCCGCTGCCACTCTTGTGTTAGCAACTGCAATTATCATTGCATCCGAAATAGCTGCTGCACCATCGCTAAGTGTAACTGTACCGCCTGCATTGGCTGCTGTACAATATGCCACAACATCAAGAATCTTGTAATCATATCCAAGAGGAAAAGTTATTCCTGCGCTAGCATCGACAGCAACTTCCAATTCGATTGTTTCAGTTTCTCCAGCTAATACCATATGTTTCTTAAGATTAAAAAACTTGATAATTCCCTGAGCATCTTTGATCTTGGATAATATACCAATTGGTATTCCATATCCTGGAAGATCCGAAAACTGACCCAAAGCCTGATTAAAATAAACAGTCTGGTAAATTGTACCAAATGTCAAAGCACCTGTTACAAGATCGTCAGCCTGTACTTCGATTTCACCATCGACTAGCAGGTCAAAATAAGCACCGTTTAGTGCTGTTTGGTTAGCTATTCCCAGTAAACCATGTATTAAAACATAATCACCCTGAGTAATAGTCGCCCCGGTATTGTTTAGAATCCGGTACGCATTTTCTTTTATCTTTTCGACGAAGGTATTGAGAGTACTCGCAATATCCTGTCCGGGTAATGGTTCTGAACCTGTAGCCATTAGATTTTCCTCACTTTAACACCGGTCTTTGATATGACCTGATTTTTCTTATCCAATTCACCGATTTCATTATCAGGATTGTTGATATCCGATCTCTCAAGAGCTAAAGTTTTATACAGTTCATCAGCTTTGATTTCATTAACCTTTTCATCGGTCAATTCATCATTGCCCAAAACCTTCACGGCGTATACCCTGGCTTTGTTTGCTTTCTTTGTATCTTCAAAAACTTCAACACCAAATGATTCAGTAATCTTTGCAGACCTGACAGCATCGGCATTCTCTTTACGCTCTTTTTTCAGTCCCTCGATCAACTCAACAGGATCAACAGTGCCGCAAAGTTTAATAACTGAATTATGCTTTGCAAGGTTTGTTTTCTGTTCGTCCGTAATCAACAGACTTTCCAACCCGAGAGTCTTTGCAATTTCCGGAAGTGTTACTTCAAGATTAGCTTTAAGTGTTCCCAGAGCTGCAAGAATTTCTTTTTTATCCATTCTCTTATTCTCCTCTTCTAAAATATTTGTTTTCTGTTCCATGGCTCCTTCACCATAGCCGACTATATCATTTCGCTCACCAAACATTGACCCAATTACATTATAACTGACAGATCCGTCCGGTAATTCAACACGCTCATCTTTCGTATAAGAAACAAGTGAAAATTCTATCATGTCGCTTTTTGCTTCTTTGATTAAAATCTCATTTGACCCGCTCTCCCCTTCCTTTGGGATATAATTTTTTAAAAATACTGAGCCCTTATCATTTTTCTTTTCTTCTACCTTTGCTCCGATTAAAATAATATCAGTTGTACCCCTGGCACCCCATGAAATCTCATGACCTGATTTTGCACCGGGTATCGGACGCTGATTTAGTTTAGATATATAGGATTCAAAAAAAGACTTTGTGTAATTATACCCATTAGCCTTAATAGGAAAATCTATTTTCTGAACTTTGAAATATGGAGACTCATCTCCTACCATCCATTCAGAAAGAATCTTTTCGGGTACTAAATTAGGTATTGTTTCAGGATCTATCTTTAAAGGTTTACTATCAGAAGCCCGCAAATTGAGCTTTTTCATATTTTTATTAAGTTTTTTGTCACTCATATTTCTTATATTACGTGCGAAATAGGTTTTTGTCAAGCATTTAGTTTAATCAGGCAGTTTATGATCAATAATTTTTAGTTCTTAACTTTTCCCTTGGTATACTTTCTAACCATTCGTCAACCTCTTTAGCTCTCTTTTCATCTTCTATTTTTTCCGAATCATATATCTTTTTCAATCTTGCAATCAAGATAAAACTAATTATCAGTAGGATTGTTGATATTATCGGGTATAGAATCATGCCTTACTTGTATGAGTTTCGGTTTCAGGTTCTTGCATATCATAGGCTTGTAATGCTTGTATCAATAATTTTCTACCTGCTTGATCAATAATCACTTGATCACTATAAGGAGTACCATATTTTAAGATTCTTTTGATTAGTTCCCATTTATCTTTCCAGGATGTTTTGCTATCTTCTGAAACACCTCTTTCCCATATTGAGATTAGAGTATTATTAAACATATTATTCTCATAATCCACATCAGGCTCTAATCTTATAGCCTCTCCATCACAAGTGCAATAAATTATTGATTTTCTCTTATCTACCTGTAACATTTTTTTCTCCTTTATTGTGCCTCTAAATAAATATCATTATACCAATTGTCAAGCTCTGAATTATTCCCTGGTACCCAGTCTTTCAATTCATTCTGAAAATCTTTGACTGGTTTTAATTGTGGTCTTATACTGCAAGAACATGATGGATGCTGGTATGATGGAACATCTTCTTGTTTATACGGACTATTACGCTGCAAATCAATACACCTGAGCCCGCTTGCATTATGTGACCCTGATATATCAATAGGGTTCCCCGAGGTTTTCACCCAGTCAAATAATTTAGTAGATCCAGGATTGACAACCCCTTCCATAATCCCAGCCTGCTGTAATGATGCGTTTAATTCAGACCTCACAACTCTCAACGCCCGCCAGTCAATCAGTTTAGTAATGCGCCTTTTATATTGACCAGTCCCTGGGATTAACTTGCCATATCGACCTTCTTTAAAAACTTCGTCTTTACCTTTTAAAATATACTCCTGAATATCGGCTGCAATATCTATACTATCACGACCCTGAGCCTGACCTGTTAAGATAAGATTTTTTATTCTGTACTGATAATCACCATTGACCCCGGATGGAAGCCCCTTTTTATCACCTTTAGTAAAAAAAGTATTCCAGACCCTATCAGAAAAAGTATACCCATCTGAATAAATCCGTTCTGCCTGGATCTGTAAAAGCGTAAAATTGATACCGACCCCAATATTTTCAATGCCTAACTTTGTGATTTCAGTTACCCCGGCAACCTTCACGGCATCCATGATATATTTGTTATCAACATTTAATAGATTTTTATAAGCGTCCGATATGGTTAATGGAGTTGCTTTTTCAAGTGCCTCTGATATTAAGTCCGCCCCAGATTGTAATTGTTTTTCGATTGACGACCAGGCTCCAGAAGTGATATCTGAGAGCCCGGCTGATGTAGTTTTCGCCACTTGATCGGCTGCCAGTTTGCCCGATTCGACAAAGACAGCTTTTAAATCCTTCATCGTCTTGATTGCTATTTTCCCGTTAAGACTATGAGATTTTTTATAAGCGTCCTGATATTCTACAACAGTCAATTATTCCTTCCCTCCCTTCTCTGATCGATCCCGTATTTTCAAAACCTTAAGATCAACGGCAGCCATATAATCTCTATACTCTTTTTCAAGCCCTTTCAGGTTGATAAAATCAGCGGATATGATTGCCTCACGAATTAAGCCGTAATTAGCCGCCCTTGCTTTTAGAACTTCTTTGTTAGGTTCGCCCATTGCATCATCATATTTTAAATTAAGCCCGACGAATCCTATAAGGGTTTTATAGAGTAATTCAGCGCTATTTGTTGGAGTAAGTTTTTTCTTTTTCATTTAGTCTTTTCCTTTTGTTGATATATTTTGCACTTTACCTGTTGATTCGCCTAAAACTTTAACAGTTCCTTGACCCATTATTGACGGAATAACTGATTGTAATATTTTCCATTGTGCTATAGACATTGGCACTGGATAAGCGTCTCCATCTTTCACATACAAAAGCATGAAGCCGTCTTCTATTTCACTCACTTCTAAATTCCTTTTATTTCACTAAACTTTTTCTGCATTTCAACAATCAAGTTAATCTCAACATCTTCTTTAACTGTGTTTTTCCCTGCACTAATTGCCGATATCTTTTCATTCTTTGCATCGTTAAGAATCTTGTTTAAATAATCTGTAAATCTTGAATCTTTTTTCATCTTCCCCATCTCCACGCCTCCCATATTGTTATGCCTAAACTAATTGGCCATATTATCGCAAATATACACGCCTCACAAATAACCTGGCTATCTTTATTTAGATCAAACATGAATCGATTATACCATAGATACCAGATAAACCATAGAATTATTCCTATTGTGTAGATTATCATTTAGCCGTCCCTGTAAACTCTAATCTTACGGCTTTACTACCTACCCAGACAATTTCAAATAGTGCAAATCCTTCACCATCATAAGAAGGAGCAACAATATCACCTCTTTTTCCAATAAAATCATGATCAAGTAATTCTTTATAGATTCTTTTGTATTGGTTTCCATTTTTTATAAATGTATCCCAAAACTC
>JAQIBN010000040.1 GCA_027859095.1 Spirochaetia bacterium
ATTTAGATATTTTTTATTGTTAAATCTATTTTTTGGAATTGTATAATTTTTTTCAAGTTTGATACTATGTTCTATAAATTCCATTATTGCTCCAGGGTTTGTCACATAATGTTTTGTAAATATCCGAAGTTACCGGACTGTATTACTTGATCCTTATCCTATATTATTAGGAACAAATCTTCTAGGAAAATATTCGGCAATTTGGCTTCAGCGAATCAGAATCAGAATCAGGTATCCGCTGCTAAATCCAGTTCCTGATAATCTTGTAAGGTATCCCGAAAGTATAGGGTGTTTTTTTAGGCCATTAATGATTTTAATCAACAGATTTTTTCATTCGTCCCACCACTTACAATTTTCTATAGTATCACTCAAACCAATAATTTTCTCCCCATAATAACCTCTAGCGTACAATTTAAAATCAGGAGCCAATGGTTTCGGAAACTGAATTACTTTCTCAATTGTTTCACTGAAATCATTACATGTGTCAAGCGTTTTGAGTACAACGTATGCGATAACGGGCCTCAGTGAACATAAATTATTAGGTTGCATATGACTATCAGTCCATACCCCATAATCGGAAAAGGCCTCTGATCTTTCATTACAGAAAATCCTCTTTCAGTTGAAAATATGACATCTAGGCTAACAGGTACCCATCGTCTTTTCCGGGCATCCTTGTTGAGTCTGATGTTATATTATTTTTTTAAAAGTTCTTGCCTTAATGTCACTTTGTATTTTATTGGGCATTTAAAATTGATATCTTTATCTGGAATTTCTGCAAGTACAAGAATTTTACTATCAGCAAGTTTTTCATTTACAGAAAACAAAAACATTTCCTCAAAAAAATGAAGCATATTATGAGAAAAGATACTTAAATCATTAATTAAATCAACAAAGTCATATTTGATTTTTAGTTTTTTTGTAAGATCATAGCTCCAAGCCGGACCTGAAAATTTGTTACCAGGTAGCAAGGTTATATTTCTTAACTTAATTTCTTGACCTTCCCCTGGATGTTCCAATGCATTTCTGCATTCAGATATAAGACGTATCCACTCCAAATCGCGAGATATCATTTTTGCAATTTGATGTTCTTTTCCTAGATTTTTCTCTACCCACCCTAAGTGGGAGGTAAAATGAGCACCGTTTTTACTACCAAAAGGCATTTTGTAAAAAATATTCAGCAGTCTAAAACTCTCAATCAAGAATAACTTAGCGTTGTTAAGATAAATCCTAACCTTACCCTCAAGATCGGGTATTTGAGGAAATGCAGGAATGCATGATTTGCTTTTGTTTTCCTCTACTATTGTGTCGCATATCGGCATTAACTTAGTTGTTTCCTTAACCAGAAAGGTGTCAATCACAAATGCATTTAACAGGTACCGATTTGCTTGCCACAAATAAGATAATAAATTTTCGTGTTCTTCTTTCGGCAAGGAAAGAAATTTAATTATTTCATCAAACTGTATTGTTATCCTTGCCAAATAGGGGGAGGAAGAGCCTATATCAAATATTTTCTCGTAAGTATGTTTAGTATCAGGGTGTTTATATTCAGGATCAATAGTTTCAGCGGTCATGATCCGATATATGCTATTTTCTTTAATTGCATAAAGTTCATCATCTACCACTATTGTAGAATTGATGGGATCAACTTCTTCGATAGTGATTGGGGATTTAATTTCTATAGAAAAAGCGTCATTACGATTAAACATTTTATTATTCCCCGTATAACATATTATTAACCAGAATTCTATGTAACTCTTTTTAAATAGATTTTATAACACCCCTAAATCTCCGGCATTTCCTTTAGCCAGCCGGCTTCAACTGCAAAGTTCCAGATTATATATTTCAGATCTTTTAAATCTTCTCTAGTCAGGTGGCCGTAGTGTTCAAATCTTTCTATCAGTATATCCATTAGCATCAGTTCCTTTCGAGCCCGGATGTCGGCTTCCCCTGGATCCTCTATATCATGAAAAAACTGTACACATTCCTTAATCGTAAATTCCAGTATCTCCCGGATACTCTTAAGTGAAGAATGGTTTTTTTGAACTGTACTTTTTTCATCCATCTCTTTTTCCTTATTCTACCACGGTTTTTCCCAACCCGCTACAATAATATGTCTATTATATTTCCCCAGAAACGGGTTATTGTAGGGGCATGGCGTGCCATGCCCAGAATCTAAGACAGCAGATGTGCCCATTTAACACCTTCATTCCCAGTCGGGTTAAAAATAGCTATAAACTCATCCCGTGTAATCCTAATATTATTCCCATGCTGGTCCTTGTAGTCTGTCCGGAAGTTCCCATAAGGATCATCGATAATAAAGTGTGTAATATCTTCGTTTTTGCCTGTCACGAACCCGGCCAGGGATACAATGTGGTTCAGGGTCCTGTTTTTTAGCCGGAATTTCCCGGAAAGAACAACTCCTCCGCCCTTCATCAGGTGGGCAACTATCTCAGGTATTGGCACTTCAGTAGAAAACTCATCCACTTGTCTCTTAAGAAGAGTATTCACCCCCCATTCCAGCATCTGGTGTACCTCATTGGGAGCAACTAAAGCCTTGCCTGTTTCAGCATCGAAGAACCACGGACAAAGCTCCTTCATCTCCCCATATGCTGCCGGACTCCGGAGGAAGTCTGTAAAATAATCCTCCGGCTGCACATCCTCACCCCCCTCCAAAAGGTAAATTGTCTTATCCCCCTTTAGGGGGCCAGGGGGCTCCACCCCCGCCTGTTTTAACGCCATAATCATGCTCGTGGTGTTACAGGTCGAAAGGGGCAGCCTCCTGTTATTCAACTGCGTGTGGTAGTCACTGTCTTTTGAGTAGTTGAATACCATTTTCACACTACCGGTTAATGTAGACAGCAACTCCCCCCTGCAGGGTCAAAGCATTGGTGTCGTTTGTCATGTGCAGAATCACCGGGTAACAGAAGTCCCGGCCTACGAACCTTCCCGGGGCGTCCTGAGTCAATACTGTTTCTTTGCTTGCCTCAAGGCTAACTATCTGGTTCAGCGCATCATCTACGGGAGCAAACAGAAAGAACCTTCCTGTCAACTTCAGCCCCTCTGCAGGAAATGCGTCTTCCATGGTCTGTACTTTCGCTGCAGATCCTGTAACCTTGCTTATAAACCAGTCGCCATCTACCGTTTCCATGGCGGCATATCTGCCTGTTAGATCGGTTTCTATGGTCTCAAGTGTCACCTCTTTGGATGCCGGGGTTAGGGCAGTCATGGTGTCAATTTCTTTCACCTGCATCACTGTCAATACCTGGGCTGTTGCTCCTGTAACTATGGATAACAGGGGTATCGTGACCCTCATTCCGTCATAGCCTGTTACAGTAACAATCATGTCCGTACCTATTACTCCCGCCTTGTTTCCTATTGGTTCTACTCTCTCCGGATAAAATCTATAACTCATCTCTCCTCCTTTTTTGCCCTCCATATTCCTTCCCCCTTTAGGGGGCCAGGGGGCTCTCTATCCCTTACACTTCATAGTAACCATATTCTTCTTTGGCCGTGTCACCAGAAAACCGTCTCTCTTCCTGAACCTCAGGAAGATCTCCCCGTACTTCAGGCTTTCGCTGGTGCCGTCAAATCTTTTCAGCTCCATCCCTTTTCTGTTGCCGTGTTTTATGCGCCTGGGGTCCATGAATATGGCAAAGGGTTTGTTTTTCAGGGTTTCTCCTGCCTGGGGAAGGATGTCCACTTCAAAGTAGGGATAGCCGTCTATGGTTCCCGGCTTCCTGTCGTTGGGGCCTCTCCAGATCGGGCGGCCTTCGGTGTCCTGCATGGAAGTCACCCTGGACAGGATCGTTTCATGGATAAACCATGCGCATCTTTTTCTCTCCACCGCCGGAACCTTCAGTACCGCTTCCCGGAAATCGAGATAGGTCACGCCATAGGGGGATGAGCTTTTTATAAAGTGGCTTTCCGTTCCGTCCATCTCCATGGCTCCGGTAAAGGGAGCAGCATTGGCAGTCAGACACTGGCGGTCAAACTCTTCACCGTATGCTTCGGTAAACTCCTCAATAAACATCCTGCCAAGATCGGCATAGATATCCTCTTCAAACTCATCGTACCAGGGGATAAATCCTGCCAGGGTGTAGGCCTTAAGCTCAACCCTGTTTCCCATTTCAGGTTTACTGTCGGTAATCTGCTGGCCGTAGCTCGTCAGCCAGTTTAGTATTATTCCACCCCTGTCACGCTGGGGGATAAATATTGACGGACCGCTCATGGGAATAGTCCTGACAATCGGCATCATCACCGACTGCCTTGCAGCCTCGCTCATTATATGGGTCTCATAGATCGGGTTAATCAGATACTGATCATTCGTCGCCATATCACCCATGGGAGTTCCAACCACATCCTTTCCAATCCAGCCCTTGCCCGTCTCCCAGTTAACATCCTTCGGGTTCACCCAGTTCTCGCTCTTAAAGTTCGGAGTAGCCTTCAGCTCTCCCAGTATGGTCTGATTATTCCTCCATACCCCAGCAATGGTCTTCCCCATGCTAAAGAAGAACTCATCCCGGCTTAAGACTTTGGGGCTTGAACCCTCAGCTCTTATGCTCTCCTTCATGGAGCCGATGGTCGCCTTCAAGGCTGCAAGCTCTTCGCCGTGGCCCCGTTCCATGTCTGTCAGAATCCCGCCCATCTCTTCGAGAATCTGCTCCTTCTCCTCGAAATAAGCCTTGGCAATAGTCTCATCCGGAAAACCGTCACTTTCGATCTTCTTCATTGCCCTTATCAGACCCAACAGTTTCTTAATTTTCTCTTTCAATTTGCACCTCCATCCATATTTTGAATCAAACCTTTCCAAAAGGTTTTTACCTCCTCCTCACTCTCATCACCGATTAGTGACAAGGGCAGGTTAGCAAGGAGATCTTCATCCCCCTCATCCGTTACATTTGGCGTTTTAGGCATCTTCGTGTCCTGAACCAGAGCAAAGGGATTCGACGGAACATTGCATACGGAAAATTCCAGTAACTCCTGATTCCTAAAAATCAGACTCTCATCTCCTCCTTCCTCAGAAAGCTCCACCCTCTGCACCATAAAACCAACACTGCCGGCACGAATCACGCCCCTGGCGACCCTCATCCCAATACCCCATCCGAAGGGATCCACCTCTTTTTCGTTGAAAATAATGTTTCCCCCCAGGCTCCCGTCCTTTACGCATACCTTCTCGGAATAGCCTATTGCGGGAATCCGGGTATCGTGGGACCAGAGAATCACCGGGTTTTTCAGATAGTTGGAAAGCTCCCAACCCTTCACATCAATCCGCTCCTCATCCCGGTCCAGATCAAAGGTAGAAAAAGTCCAGGGATAACTGGACATCTCAGTACCAGGTATCAGACCCTTGAAAAAAGCCCCGCCTAAATAAACCTTAATAACCTCCTTCGGTTCTCCCTTCTTGTTTAGAATCCCGCTCTCCTTCAACAGACCGATAAAACCCGTAAGATCAGTCTCAATCCTGCTCTCCTTAAAACCCTTGCACCTTATAAACATCTTCCCTCCTTTACCTCAACAAACCCCTCCCGAAGGGCAAAAAGTCCTATCTCGAGAGAAGATAATAGTCCCAGCTTGTCCCGCAAATTCCTCTTGTGTTTCTCAACAGCCTTCACACTTATATTCATGTTAAAAGCAACCTCCATGTTGGAGAGCCCCTCTGCAGTCATCTGCACCACTTCAATCTGCCTTGTGGTAAGGTCCCTGTATTTTTCCGGAAACAACTCAAAGTCATTCTCCTGCAGAGATCTTTTAATATTTTCAGGAATAAAACGCCTTCCACCCCGTACATTACGGGCAGCATTCGTAAAATCAGACATGCTGTAACCAAGATCTATAACGCCCCTGGCACCGGCTTTTATCGCCCTTACACCGTCACGGGGACGCAGCTTACGGCAGTAGCAGAGTACAGAGGTCTTAATATCGTTTGTGTTTATTTCTTCAAGGATTGCCAGACCGCCCAGCCTGGGCAGATGCAGATCAAGAATCATAAAGGAAGGTTTATTTAGAAGTATGGATTCAAGAGCATCCATGCCGTCATTACAAATTAGTAGTTCTTTTCCGCAAATCTTCTGTTCCAGAATCTTGCCGATGGAATCGCCCACAAACTTATCACCTGCGGCTAAAAGAACACTCCTTCTTTCCATCAGAGCTCATCCCGGTCAAGGGGATGTGAAAATCCCTTTGACCCCGAATTCACTGCTTCACTTTCTTCCAATCTAAAAAGTTTAAGCCTTCTATCCCGGACAGCTTTTTTTTCGCTGCCTAAAATTCCGTACCAACTTTTTGTAATAGATCTGTAATATCGAAAACCTAACCTGCCAAGGGCAAATATTCTGGCATCGTCAATCAACAGATGTATAAAATACGAATACTGCTGCTCTAAGCCCTCCCATTTAAATTGCACCAGAGAGTTATTTTTTCTCCATACAATAACTGCTTCATTAATAGCTCTAGTTATGTAATATGGGGTAAATTCGTTTCCTGCTTCAGCTTTTTGGTATATTTCTTTAATTCCGTAAAAAAAACACGCCTTTACCAGCTTTTCGAACTCTTCCTGCCTGTTTATCCCTTCTTTCCGGAGTATCGCGCCAAAAACCGATATTAAAGCCTCTTCCCGTTTAAGAAGAAGATTGTAGATTTTCTCTAAATCCCTGACACTCCCTGGTCGTGCGCTTCGCTTACTGCTCGGGTATGCATCCTTATTATCCGGTAATTCTTCCTCTGCAGATGGACCTACAGGAACAAGCCTTGCCGGTCTGTACCAGGTGTCTCCCCATTTCTTCGGTTCCAGGCCACGCTCTGTAAGAACATCATTAATAGTCTTAATACCCGCTTCAATCTCGGAAATGTCCCGCTTGCTCCGCTCAGCCTCACTCTCCTGGAGCTCTGGAATATCAGCAGTATCAAAGACCCCCAGTTCCCGTAGTCCAAAGCGCCCAAAAAACTGAGTCTCAATAATCTGCTCGAAGTTGCGAAGGGTAGGAATAATCGTATACTTCCAGAAAGCAGAATGCTGTTCTGCAGTGTCCTTCCCGCTAAGTCCCGACCGTACATCCTGAACATGAGCCACCCTCGGAGGAATCCCGTATTTAGCAAGTATTGTGTAGAGGTTCCAGCGCTTCAGATCGAAGAACTTCAATGCTGCAGGAGTCATGGTCAAAGGCTCAAAACTCGTACCCTTACCAAGAACAGCTATCCGCCGAGCCATTCCCTTCTTCCCGTAGATAGTCTCCCAGCGCCTCTCAAGCTTGTCTGCTTCATCTTCCCGAAGCACCTGATCAGTCTTTAAAATCCCTTCAGGAACAGCATTGTTCCGGAGCAGCTTTGTAGTAGCACTGTTCGCCCGCTGGTCCTGCTCAATCTCCTGAGACAGGGCTATTAATGGCGTAACACCCCGAATCTCATTCCAGGGGTTCCAGTCTTTAAAATGTATTATTTCATCGGGAAAGATAGGCACTTCGCCCTTGTCAGTGGAGTAGAACCACCGGCGCACAACTCCGTTATCAGTCCAGGCTGGTCGTTCGTTCCTCACTGCTCGCCCATGCACCTGGGCCCGCATCTTCCGGGGATTAAGAACAAAAATTTCCTCAGGTATCCCGGCTTTGTAGTTATCACCGAAGAACCAGAAGGCCTCGCCCTCAAGGAACCACCAGGCAGAAGTAGCCTTCCACAGGTCAAAGCGGTTCATTACAGGATTAACATCCCGGAAGAGTTCAAACACCGGCCCGGAAGTAACAAACTCACCATTCCGGGTAATCCGGAAAGAGGCCCTTCCAATGTTTCTCATCAATGTGCTTACTGCTATGTTTACCCAGGCATGGGTTCGGTAGGGGTCGGAAATCCTTTCTGTTTCGCCGTCAGAGAAGGGATCATCCATCCCCATGAATTGTTGGAAGGAGATAAGTTCTTTAAACTTTAAAAAGGCTTTACTAAGCCCTGTTGGCCTCATAAGTAAATATTAAGGCCAAAACGCAATCAGCAGGGGTAGGGTTTACCCTACCTGTTGACACCATATCTTAAAATTTATTTTTACTATATTGGACCATAGTAAAATTAATGACCAGTTCCGTTCGTAGCTCTCTCTTTTCTGGAGCGTGGCCTGGAAGGATTTGGCATGGTTTTAGAGTGGCGATCATCCTTAACCATCCTTCAAGACCCATTACAAAAGACTTTGTTAAATCCAATTGTATTATGTCTTAGTCCTTTTCTTGTGCTTAATGCTATTAAATATCTTTGGGAATAAAGATTCCCCCATTAATTCAAAATATTCATATCCCTTTTTTCCTAAATAATTATTATTATAAAAATTTATCTTATCTGACAAAGCTACAAAATTATATAATGTTTCATTTCCTGATTTATTATAATCATGATACATAGAGAAAATTTGTTCTAAGCCCATTTCTACTATGGATTTTTCCATCATTTCTAATTCTTTAACACTCATGACAACTAAAGGATAAACTATATAATTTCCTATAATCATTGA
>JAQIBN010000078.1 GCA_027859095.1 Spirochaetia bacterium
TTTTTTCATTTGCCAGATTAGCTGTTCGTACAATCAGGTAGACAAATTTCGGATGATCTATGTAAAAATCTATGGCAAGTTCAGAAACATGTTTAAGTCGATCCAAAAGATCTGATGGAAGAACATCTATCTCTGCAGCAACTCTTTGTTTTAAATAACTATATAAACTGGTATAGGTATAATCTACAATATATGTAAAAAGTTCTTCTTTAGAGGAAACATACTGATAGAGCCCCCCCTTGGAAATACCCGCACGTTTGATTATTCCATCCATTGAACCCAATTCGTATCCATGTTCACTAAATTCTTCTATACAGGCATTTATAACACGCAGCTTTTTCTTTTCAGATAAATTATCGAATGTTGATTTCACAATAAAACTACAATTTTCTCAAATCGAGAACTCTTTTAACCTTTTCACCTTTTGTTCTGCCAAGACTTTTTGATTCTATTAAAGATATTTTAGCATGAAGGCCCAAACTGGTTATTAACTGCTGTTGAATTTTTTGCTGAAAGCTCTGTACTTTTCTTATTTCATCAAAGGCAAAAAGATTGCTGCTTACCTCTACTTTCAACTCAATAACATCCAGTCCCCCTTCTCTATTAAGAATAATCTGGAAATGTGGTTCAACGCCCTCAATTTCAAAAAGTATGGCCTCTATTTGTGCTGGAAAAATATTGTTTCCATCAACAATTATCATATCATCCGTACGGCCGGAAACCCGTTTAATTCTTCTGGTGGTCCTGCCACACTCACAAGATCCTTTTATAATACTGGAGATATCACCTGTCCTATATCGTATTAACGGAAATCCCTCTTTGGTAATTGTAGTAAAAACAAGTTCACCCTCTTCTCCTTCAGGTAAGACTTTCAAGCTTTCAGGATCAATTACTTCAACAATAAAATGATCTTCGTTTACATGTAATCCATTATGCAGATCACATTCAAATGCAACACCAGGACCAATTATTTCACTCAATCCATAGTTATCAAAAGCTTTAATTTTTAATCTGGATTCAATTTCAGCTCTTAATTTTTCACTCCAGGGTTCTGAACCGAAAAGACCAGTTGAAAGATTTAATTCCTGAGGATCCATACCATTTTCTTCCAATATTGAAACTATATGCAATGCATAACCAGGAGTGGATACAAGAGCCGAACTTCTGTAATCCTTCATAATCTGTATTTGTTTCAATACTTCCTCACCGGAAGCTGGAATTACAGAAGCACCAATTTGTTCAGCTCCATAATGAAATCCCAATCCTCCTGTAGACTGAGAGTAATTGAAAGCTATCTGAACAAGATCAGTACTGGTAATACCAGCTGCTGATAAAACTCTTGCTACCAGACAGGACCATATTTTTAGATCATTCTTCGTGTAACCCACTACAATGGGGGTTCCTGTAGTACCCGATGTGGAATGTATTCTTACAATATCCCTCAAGGGAACAGCAAAAGCCTCATAGGGATAACTTTCCCTTAAATCCTCTTTGGATGTAAAAGGAAGAGAAGCCAGTTCGTCTAATGATTTTATGTCTGAAATATCAATTTTTTTTTCGTCATACAAATTTTTATAAAACAATACATTTCTGTATACTCTGTTTAGAGTTACTTGTAACCTCTCAACCTGCAGCTGTTCAAGATCTCCCCTTTTCATAGTTTCATAATCTTTTGAATAAATCATATAGGCCTCCCTGAATAAATTCAAACTTCTGCTATATCTAATTCTATCAATCTGTAAAATCTTTATAATCCCTACCAAGATAAGCACGTTTTACATCATTATTATCAAGTAAATCTTCTGCACTGCCTTCCAGAATCAATGAACCTGTTTCCATTACATAGCCTCTATCGGCTATTTCCAAAACTGCTTTGGCATTTTGTTCCACAATTAGAATGGTTTTACCCTTATCTCTTAATTCTTCAACTGTACGGAAAATATCTTTCACAATTAGAGGAGCCAGACCCATTGAAGGTTCATCCATAAGAAGCATATCCGGACCCGACATAAGAGCACGGCCTATAGCAACCATCTGTTGTTCGCCACCAGACAAAGTACCTGCCAGCTGAGTTTTTCTTTCTTCAAGAACTGGAAACATGGTATAAATATTTTCCAGATTTTCTAATGCTTTTTTATGCTCCCGTCTCCGATACAGGGTATATGCTCCAAGAATCAGATTTTCCTTCACTGTCATAGCAGGATATAACTGACGACCTTCCGGAACCAGGGCACATCCCTTTTTTACTAAAAGGTCAGGAGAGACATTAGTAACATCAACACCTTTAAAATCTATATTTCCACCTGTGGTTTTAACAATTGAAGTGATAGTATTTAGTAATGTAGTTTTCCCTGCACCATTTGCACCAATAATAGTAACAATTTCCCCGGATTTAACATGCAGACTAATTCCTTTTAAAATCTTTAATTTATCATATCCAGCTTCTAAATTTCGTATTTTAAGCACCATCGCCACCTAAATAGATACGAATAACCTCTTTATTCTTCTGAATATCAGAGGGGATTCCTTCTGCAATTTTCTGTCCAAAATTTAATACTACTATTTCATCAGAAATATCCATAACAAGGGACATATCATGCTCCACCAATAGTATAGTTCTCCCCTGATCACGTATTTTTTCAATACGTTTTGCAAGATCCGCTGTTTCATGCATATTAAGACCTGCCGCGGGTTCATCAAGAAGCAGCATAGATGGGTCTGAAGCAAGAGCTCTGGCCAATTCTACAGCTCTCTGATTACCAAAAGAAAGATTTCCTACTTCAGAATCTTTTAAATCTATTATATTTAACCATTCAAGAATTGGCAGAACAGTATCTTTGGCATTTTTTTCTTCTCTTCGGCTTGCAGGAGAAGAAAACATACCATCCAAAAATCCAGCTGATCCCAGGGAATGCCAGCCAAGAAGAACATTATCCATTACAGACATATGATTACTAAGCTTAAGATTTTGAAAAGTTCTCAAAACTCCCTGTTCTGCAACCTGCCAGGGTTTCTTACCAGTTATAAGAATATCATTAAAAAAAACCTGTCCATTACATGGAGTTTCAAACCCTGCAATCATGTTAAACATAGTTGTTTTCCCAGCACCATTAGGACCAATAACAGATTTAATTACTCCTTTTTTAACAGTAAAAGTAACTGAATCAACAGCATGAAGACCACCAAAATATTTATCAATCCCTTCAATTCGCATAATAATATCAGCATTACTCATGAGGGGGCTCCTGAATTGTTTCCTTCATTTTTTTTCTGCTGAATAATTTAATAAATAGAGACCGGATATCACGAAGTACTGAAATCCTGATAAATCCTTCAGGCATGAACATCATCATCATAACAAGAATTATTCCAAATACAGCATCGTCAAAATGACCAAAAACACCCCTTAATGAAAGAAAGTTAAGAACCAGACCCATAACAAGAGATCCCCAGATATTAGCCATACCACCTACTGCAACTATAGCTAAATATCGAACAGACTTTCCTACACCTGCTTCTGATGGGCCAATTCCACCATTATAATGGGTCAGAAAAAAACCTGCTACTGCTGCCATAATAGCACCAATGACAAAAATTATAACTTTATATCTGGTTGTATCCACACCCATGGCATCAGAAGCATCTTCACCTCCATGTAGAGACCGCAAAGCCCGTCCTACTCTGGAATTTATGAGATTCACCATTAATAATATTGCAATAATTACCAGAATCCAGGCTATGTAATAATTACTTATTCTGGAGGTGAAATCTCCACTAAGTTCCAGACCCGGAAAAATAGTAAATGCAGGTACATTGAAGATACCATCAGCTTGTCCAAAGATTGCAGATCCTAGCACAATTCTGTAAATAATAATTCCGAAACCCATTGTTGCCATTGCCAGATAATGTCCTTTTAATTTTAATACAGGTATCCCAAGAGCATAAGCTGTAATACCGGCAATAAGGACTGCGGCAATGAGTGAAATCCATGGGGACAAGTGAATAACTGTATCACCATAGAGGGTATCTTTTGTAATTAATAAACCCATACTATCCAATAGTTTAAATAAACCTGTTCCGGCTTTTTCGGTAAAATCAATAGTAGTTAGAAATGCAGTTGTATACCCGCCAATGGCAAAAAAACCAGCTTGTCCCAGAGAAATTTGACCGGCATAACCCATTACCATACACAACCCAACTGCTACAAGAACATAATATGCAGACATTGTTAATTGTGTAAGCATATAGCCTTTACCTGTTATAAGAGTTAGAACCTGAATAAGAACAATTGTTATAAAAAGAATATAAACCGGATAAAATCGTTTCATCTAAAAGTCCTTAAGGGAGGAAACCTGTTTTGAACCAAAAAGACCACTTGGCTTTGCAACAAGAATTATCAAAAGTATTATAATGGAAATTACATCCTTATAGGCCATAGGAAGAATACTTATACTGAAAGATTCTAATAGCCCCAATATTAATCCTGCAGCTACAGCAGCAATAGGATTGCCAAGTCCACCGAGTATAGCAACTATAAAGCCTTTAATTGCAAGATCTGTCCCCATTGCATAATGAGTCTGTGTAAGGGGAGAAACAACGCAACCCCCAAGAGCACCAATACCAGCAGATAGCATAAAAGAAAAATTTACCATGGAATCAGTTTTTATTCCACAAAGTTTTGCAGCCCTGGAATTCTCTGAACAGGCTCTCATTGCCTGGCCTGTCAAAGTAAATTTAAAAAAGAAAAAGAGTCCACCCACTATAACTAAAGTTACTCCCAAAACCCACAGGACCTGGGGAGATATTCTTGCACCGAAAACACTTACCGAAGATATTTCAGTTCCAGTAAAAAAGCTAAGTGCTCGAATTTGCTCATCCCAGATATATAAAGCTGCTTCCCGTAGGAGTATAGATATTCCTATGGTAACAACAATCATACCAAGAACAGAGTTTTTACGCATTCTGCGAATAAAAACTATTTCAATAAGACCACCAATTGCGGCAGTTATCAATACAGCAATTATAATTGCAGGGAAAAGAGGCATAAACCTGGAAAAAGTAAAAGATATCATACCCCCAAGCATTACAAACTCACCCTGAGCAAAGTTAATAATTCCAGTAGTATTGTAGATAATATTGTATCCGATAGCTACAAAAGCATAGATACTCCCCACTGTTATACCGGCAAAAATATACTGTAGAACTTGTTCGGCACTCATTCTATTCCTTTTTGAAGAAGGCTTTTAGAATATAGGCTATTAGGGGAGTCTACCGACTCTATTCTTTCCTAACAGCCTATCTACCTACAGCCTAATAGTCTATCATTATTTATTGAAGAAAATCAAACTGACCATTTTTTACTGTTAACATTTCCAGAGAGTCCATTCCAAGACCATTATGATCTGTGGCTGAAAAACTGAAAACACCACCGGTTCCGGGGAATCCTGATATGCTTTCAAGAGCATCCCTTATATCATTTCGGTCAAGACTGTCTGCATTTTTTATAGCTTCTATTACAAGCATTATAGCATCATAAGCATGTCCACCAAAAGTACTTACATCTTCTCCATAATTTGATTCGTATGCAGTCTTATATGCAACAAGAATTTCCTTCTGAGGATGACCTTCGGGAAGCTTTTCTGCTACAAGAAGACGTCCTGCAGGGAAAATAATTCCTTCTGCTGCTTCACCTGCAGCTTCTACATATTTTATATTACCAAAACCATGGCTCTGAAACAGAGGCTCTTCCATTCCCAGCTGTTTCATATTTTTAGGCACTATTGATTGAGCAGGTACTATTGACCAGTTTACAACCGCTTCTACATTCTTAGCTTTTAACTTTGTAAGAAGAGCTGTAAGGTCTGTAGCTGCTTTGTCATAAGTCTCTGCAATGACAATCTCTATGCCAAAATCCGAAGCATATTTTTCCAATTGTCCTTTTCCTGCATTTCCAAAGCCAGTATTAGCCGCAACAACACCAATACGTTTTATGCCCATAGACTGCATAGTGGAAAAAATCCATTTTGCTACATAACTGTCTTTCTGGGGTGTTTTAAACACATAACTTGCTACAGGATCTACAATTGCTTCAGCTGCTGCGGCGGCAACAAGAGGAACCTTGTAGGATTCACACAAATCTTTAATCTGCATTGTTTCACCACTGGTAGATGGTCCAATTATAGCAACAACCTGATCTTCTTCGATCAGTTGTTTTGCAAAGGAGATGGCTTTTTCCGGGTTTGCAGCTGAATCTTTAATAATCAGTTCAATCTGCTGACCATTAATACCACCTGCAGCATTTATCTCTTCTACAACCATTTCAGTAGTTTTAGCCTCAGGAGCACCAAGAAAAGAAGCCCCCCCGGTAACTGCAAAAATAGCACCTATTTTTATTGTCCCTTCTTCGCTCTGTCCACCAGCAAATCCTGATGTTACAATCAGTCCTATTATTAAAAGAACAGCTAGAAATTTTTTCATTTTATTCCTCCGATTTATTTTACTGACTATATAGTCGTATTACTGACTATATAGTCAGTTTAATTTATATGAGGATTAGGATAGAGTCAAGTGAATTTTAGAAATTTTGTGAGGGCACGATTCGCCGTGCCATCACAAAATTTCTGTCATCAGTTTTTCTATCCCTGTAACAAGGGTTCGAACATATTCAGGAAGATCTGGAATTTCAAATTCAGGTATACGAAATCCTATTGCTCCAGGATGACCCCCACCATTTTTTATTTCAAAAGCTTCAAGAATGCTACGGAGATCAAAAACTTTATATGTATGGCTTCTTCGTATACGAAACTGTATAAGATTTGATTCTTCATTATCATCGTGATAAACAACCAAACTTAACAACTGACTATATTCTGCAAGGGAATCAGCAGCGTATCTTGCAACAGAAACAATAGTTTCGTGGCCATAGTGTAATACCATTTGGTTTGAGATGTCTTTATTTACAATTACTGTCCCTATTTTGGATGAAATATTTATCTTCTGCTCCATCATAAGAGAAAAACATTCATCCTCTTGTTGTGACATCTGCTGTAGTTCAGTAAAAACTTCATTCATTGTAGAAAAATTTTTAGAATGTTTGTGGGTTTTTTTTGTCAGCATTTCATTGAACATTGAACTGAATAAGCTGTAGAACCATTTTTCTCTTCTGGTTTTTAGATACTTACCCATTTTAGAATCTCCAATAATCCCGGTTAATACAGCAAGTACAAAATTACGGGAAAACAGATCCTGAATATTATATGATTCAATTAATTCTTCTTTATTTTTTAATTTAAAAGCCATCAGTCCCACAAGTTCACTGGCAGAAGACGCTTCGTCGACAAGACAGTAATCCTTGTCACCTATATATCCACTGTCTGCCTCCAGGTGATGATCAATTTCAATCTTAAGAATATCTTTATTATTATAGATTCGTCCTGAATCCGGAAAAAATTCCCGCATATCCGGTTTTGGTGTATCCATAAAAAATACTGTTGATATGCCGGAAGGAACTGGTTTATCATTCTTTATAAGCTCTATGGCATTATACCTGCAGATATTTAAAAGGTATTGATAATTTTCATTTATCTTTCCTGGAATAAGCAGATAAACTGTTTTTGCAAATTTATTGAGAAGCAAACTAATTGCAATCATTGATGAAACACAATCTTCATCAGGATTTTTATGGCCCATCACAAGAAACCCTTCACGTGTGACTAATGCATTTAAAATATTACTAATTATTCTGTTTCTTCTCCCAAAACTAGGAATTCTTGATTTAGCAGCACTCTCCACTTTTTCAGATCCCCATAAAACGACTGTATCCCTCCCGGCTTCCTTCGCCTGATAAAGAGCCTTATCCGCTAACTGCCTAAGCTCTCCAACTGAACTTGTATGGTCGGGAACACATGCAATACCGATACTGGCGGTTACTTTATTTAATGTTCCCTCAAGGTTATCAAGCAAATCTATTTTTCTAAGTTTCCTTATCAGTTTCGAACAAATATCCCAGGCTTTTGCTCCGGAAGTTTGAGGAAGTATGAAGGTAAACTCATCTCCTCCATAGCGCGCAAGAATATCATCCTTACTAAAAAGTTCTCTAAAAACCTTTACTACAGAGAGAATAACCTTATCTCCAACCTCCTGACCATATTCATTGTTTAATGTTCCAAAATGATCCAGATCAATCATAATGAAAGACAAAGAATTGCCATTACTTATAGATTCAGAAATACGATTTTCAATAACCTCATCAAGAAACCGACGGTTATAAAGACCTGTAAAATCATCCGTAATAGCCCTCGTTCTTGCCTGCTCACCCCATGTGACCATATCAGAAAGAAACGCACCAGTATCCTGTAATCGTCTGGTAGTAATAGTAAGCATTTTATGCATTATGCTGCTTCCAGCTATAGGATTATTTTTTATGAATTCATAAAAATCTGAGGCTCCCAGACTAAGCACTTTTGTATCAATCTTAGAAGAACATGTCGCGGATCTTGCTGCACTGTCAAAAATCGACATTTCTCCAAAAAAATTGCCCTTAGTAATCTCGGCAATCTCAAGAACTTTCCCATCAGGTGTATTAACAGCTATAGAAACTGCCCCGGAAAGAACTATATACATTAGCTCTCCTGCATCACCTTCATTAAAAAGAACATGACCCTTTTTATATTCCTCTATTTTCATATGGGTATAAAGTGAGTTCAATTCGAAAGTAGATAAAGAAGTCAGAATATCGATAGATCTTAGTATTTTTATTGGAGTTTTTTTCATTCAGTTTCTCCAGCATCTTCCGGAAACAGAATCATATTTCCTCCCCTGCATCTACCCAGAAGAGGAAGTTCATGGGTTAGAGATAAAAGCTCTTCAGCATCTTTACCGTGGTCAGGATACATAGAAATGCCAATGCTTGCAGTAATATCGAATCTGCTGCCTTTACATGCCTCACTTACATCAAGTTTGATCATAAAAGCACGTATATCCTTTGCAAGAGTACCAGCTTCCTCTTTTGTTGCTCCTGGAAGAAGAACTGCCATAGCATTACCCTTATATCTGGCTGTCCGGGAATCATCACCAATAAATTCCCGTAATCTTCTTGCCAGAATCCGGATGGCCATATCCCCGGCATCATGGCCATAGGTATCATTTAAATTCTTAAAATTATCCGGTTTAGTAATTATAAGAGCGAATCCTTCAGCATTTTTATTAATAAGTTCTCTGATTCTTTCGCTTAGGTAAGTTTGATTGAAGATTCCTGTAAGTTTATCCCTATATACCTGTTTCCTTAATTCCTGAACCAGAGGTGAATTTTCTTTTACCAGATCATTCGCTCTACGAATTCGCCCTGCTATATTAACTAAAATTTTATGAAGAATAAGAGCAGACAAACCAGGTTGATTTTTAAGTAAGGATGAAAAACCTGTACCATCTTCAGGAAAAACAAGAAGACGTGTTTTGGCAGAAGCAAAAGCAGAAGCAATTCTGGGAGTTTCAGTGAACAGATCAAGCTCCCCGAAACAGTCCCCCGGTAAAAACCGGGCAATGTCAGTCATATTATTATTATCATCTTCTTTTTGAACTACAACTTCACCGGATTCTACGATATAAAGAGAATTTCCCGGATCACCCTTAGAAAATACAGGATCATTTATTTTATAATTATGAAATTCACTATTCCTCACTATTAGTTCTATTTCATGACCAAGGAGGGATGAAAAAAGATCTGTATCCTTTAGAAGAGTTTCTTTTAATCCTTTAAGGGTATCTGCCATATTAGCTCCAATTATAATCTACATCAGAATAATTTTATAGTATCCTGTTACTCCATAAGAGATCAAGAAAATACTCCCATGGTAAAATCTCAATCCCATCTATTAACCTTGGTCTGGATTCCTGGCAAACAACAATTGAACGTTTAATAAAACCTTCTTCCCGCAAAGCTTTTAATCCTTTCAGGTGTTTTGCACTTATTACAGAAGCAGATTTAACCTCAATTGCAATTTCACCTTCAAGAAGAAAATCTACCTCAAACCCTGATGTTGATCGCCAATAATTGAACAGAGTTCGAGGTTTTATATAATCTATCCATGTTTTAAGTTCCATACATATAAAATGTTCAAAAAACTCTCCATAATCAGCAGATCCTGAACTTATAGTCTTTAGCCGTCTTAAGGATCTGACAACTCCCATATCAAAAAAATAAAACTTTGCTGTTTCGATAGCCTTCCGCTTTACTGTTTTTGTATAAGGCTCAAGATCAAAACCCAGAAGAGTATCCTTAAGTACCTGAAACCAAAGTTTTACTGTTTGACGCGGTAATTGTATATCATTCCCAATGTTAGTATAATTAATTATTTGAGAGTTCACTGTTGCAATCGTCTGGAGGAATCTGGCAAATTTCGGCAGATTCCTCGTTAATCCTTCTGCTGCTATCTCTTCTGCAAGATAGAGATTTGTATAAGCATCCAGATCCTCATCCGGGTCTAATGAGAGAAAATGAGGAGGAAGCATACCCCTATACATCGCTTTTTCAAGAGAAAACCCTTTATCTTTTAATTCGATGTAGCTAAAGGGGTGCATTATGCGCATTCGTCCCCTTCCTCCAAGAAGATTAGTTCCCGCCTTTTTTAGTTTTCTTGCACTGGAACCTGTAAGCAAAAACCGGATATGTCGTTCTTCGATTAACAAGTGAACTTCATCTAAAAGTTCCGGGCATTTTTGTATTTCATCTATGCAGATAACACAATTTTTTAGATCTCTTGCTTCAACCTCCTGACGAAGAAGTGTAGGATCAGCCAAAAGTCTTAGAAGCAGTCTCCTGTCAAGAAGATTATATATAAGTGCAGGTGAGGGATGCAGCTGTTCTCTAATATAAGAGGATTTACCTGACTGTCTAGGACCCAGGAGGAACAGAGATCTCTCAGATAGAAGTTTTTCTATATCTAAAACCCGGTTTATATACATAATTCACAACCTTATTTCATCACTAACGACATCTATTATAGCATATATCATGATAAACGCCAACTTTGATAGCAATAATCTTAATAAATTTAAAAGAAAATTGACTATCCAAATAAGAATATGTGATAATGTTTAATTATTTAGATAATAAATGATAGGATCTATTGATGATGAATCAGCAATACGAAAACCAATTAAAATTTGATACCCTTCTTTCCACTCTCTCTACTGATTTTAATAATATCCATGGTGATAATTTTGAAAAAACTATTCATTTTTGGATGGAGAAAATTGCTCTTACTCTTGATGCTGAAATAGCAGTTTTATTTCGCAGAGAAGATAATAGAGATCTTTATATAAGTGATTTCTGGAGAAAAGAAACGATAACAGAACCAGTTATTTATAATCCCGCTGAAGCTTTCCCTTATTTGACATCAGCAGTCCTTAGAGGGGAATTAATAGAAGCATCTTCTTATAATGATCTACCTGAAGATGCAAAAACAGATAGACAGAACTTACAAAAAATGGGGACTTCATCTTTTCTTTTTTTCCCAATAGGAACCAAAGAAAATATTTTAGGTTCTTTTCTATTTGCCTATAAGACCAAAATTGTATCATGGGATACAATTTTCATTAAGAAATTAAGATTTATTATTCAGATTTTTTCTTCTATATTAAAAAAAGAACAGGATAAGAAGCAGCTCGAAGAAAGAGTACAGTACGAAAGTTTACTAGCAAATTTATCCAGAGATTTTGTCTCAATAAAACCTTCTGAAATTTCTGATAAAATAACTTACTGGCTTCACAAGGCTGCTGAAACCCTGGGTTCTAACAGGGCACTGGTGTTTAAATTAGACAGAAATAATAAATTTTATATATCTACAGCATGGAAATCAGAAGAAGGAAAGGATATAGTACCATATGATCCTGAAATACTTTTCCCCTGGATGAATGATCAGCTTAGAAACAGTAAAGCTATAATAATACCTGATATATCAGCATTCCCGAAAGAAGCATCTGTTGATAGAAAAAATATGAGTGTTATAGGAGCTGTTTCTGTTCTAGTTCTTCCAATTATAGTAGAAGATGAATTACTGGGAGCACTTGCCTTTTCAAGCACAACTCCTCAATTCAAACTAACAACCGAACTGGTTCAGAGATTTCAAATTATCAGCCAGACCTTTGCCTCTGCTATTCTTCGATATAAAATAGAAACTAAATTCGCTGAAGAAAGAGAACGCTTATCCGTAACTCTTGAGAGTATTGGTGATGGAGTTATAACAACAGATATCTTTGGTAAAATTACTCTTCTTAATAATATCGCAGAAAAACTTACTGCCTGGAAATTAGAAGATGCTAAAGGTAAATCTATTTCAGAAATTTTCCATATTATAGATGAACGTACAAGGGGAATACAGGAATGTCCGGTAGATAAAGTTTTAAAAACCAAAAAAATAGTAACAATCTTAAACCATACATTATTAATAGGAAAAAACGGCAAAAAAACACCAATTGCAGATAGTGCTGCACCAATAAAGGATTCAGAAGGAAATATACTAGGAGTCATACTGGTATTCAGAGATGTTACACTTGAAAAACAAAGAGAAGCTGATATTTTGAAATTAAAAAAGCTTGATAGTGTGGGAGTTCTTGCAGGAGGAATTGCTCATGATTTTAATAATATTTTAACAGGTATACTGGGTAATATAAACCTTGCAGAAATATGTAAATCGGAACCTGAAGAAGTAAGCAGATATCTGAATAATGCTGCTAAAGGATGCAAGAGAGCAGCATCACTTACCCAAAAACTACTAACTTTTTCCAAAGGAGGCACTCCAGTAAAAGAAAACGCCTCAATTGGAGAAATAGTTAAAGAATCTATTGAATTCACTATTCATGGAAGTAAAGTAAAGGCAGAGTGTTCCATACCAGAAGATCTTTGGACAAGTGAGGTTGATATAGATCAAATTAATCAGGTAATACAAAATCTTACATTAAACAGCATTGAATCAATGACTGATGGAGGTATATTTACAGTAATATGTAAGAATAAAACTTTTTATACAAACCATCCACATAAAGGTGAGTACATAGAAATAAAAATCAAAGATACCGGATCCGGAATTAGTAATGAAAATATAGATAAAATTATTGATCCATATTTCACGACAAAAGAAACCGGGAGCGGATTAGGGCTTGCTATTACATATTCAATTATTCATAAACATGATGGATTTATTGAAGTACAATCCATAAAAGGAGAAGGAACCGAATTCACATTATATCTTCCTGCAAATAAGAATACAATATTAGTAACTAAACCTGAAGGAAAACAAAACAATTTAACCATACAAGAAAAATATTCTATACTTATTCTTGATGATGAAGATATGATAAGAAATTTACTTAAGTTATCATTAGAAAAAATGGGTCATAATGTTGTAAGCTCAAGTAATGGAAAAGAGACAATTGAAAAATATAAAAATGAAAATTTTGATCTTATAATACTGGATATTACAATTCCTGGAGGGCTGGGGGGAGTTGAAACAATAAAAGAGTTAAAAAATATTAATCCAAATGTAAAAGCAATTGTCTCCAGTGGTTATACCAGCAGCCCTGTTATTTCTGATTATAAATCATATGGATTTTCCGGAACTTTGACTAAACCATATTTGATTGATGAACTAAAAACTATTATTGATGAGGTTATGACAACTTTAAAAGATTAAATTTATAAAGGCTGGAGTTTTAGATGGATTTATTAGTAGTACTAAGCGGTATTTCAACACTTTTACTTTCTTTGTTATTGGGTATTTTTATTCTTTTTATTGGATTTAAAATGTTTTCAGGACTTTCCAAAAATATTAATGAAGAAAACGAAATAAAAAACAATAATATTGCCGTGGCAATCCTGTCAGGAAGTTTTATTTTTGCAATGGGTATTATGATGCGATCCTCAGTGGATCCTCTTATTCAATCAATCTTTCGGGCAATATTTTATAATAATTCAGGAATTTCAGGGATTTTTGGACATCTTAGTATAGCTCTTCTCCAGTTTATAGCTTCATTATTTATAAGCATCAGCTCTTTATGGTTGGGATTAAAAGGGTTTACCTGGCTATCACATAATATCAATGAATTTGAAGAAATCCAAAAAAATAATATTGCTGTTGCAATACTTATGGCATCAATTATTATTACACTTGCACTTTTTCTTCAGAATGGATTGGAAAAACTATTACAGGTTCTTCAATTTACTCCTGGTCTCAATAACTCAAATTTAACACCCTTTGGTTAAAATATAAATATGAACAAAAGAAGATCTTCCAGAAAAAAAAATCCTATCCTAACAATATTTATTATAATTATGTGGTTCTTAATTATCTTACCATCTATTAAATTATTTTTTTCTGAAAAAATTTCTCCATCAAATGGATTCACCCTCTTTGATGAGACTGAAAAAGAGTTAAGTAATATTATTCAGAATGAAAAGGCTGTTTTCCCTGATGAATTTATTCCTTTTACATCAAATTGGGAATCACATAGTACCGACTGGACTTCAAATTGGCATATTTATAAACCATACCTTGATAATTCTATTTTAGAACTTAATAATCTTGATGCCAGGACATTATATTATCCAAATGGGAAAAAAACTAAAAATAGCGAGATCTCTCCTGAAGAATTCTGGGCACAGGTTTATAATATTATCATATCCAATAA
>JAQIBN010000095.1 GCA_027859095.1 Spirochaetia bacterium
CAGGCTGGTCGGAAGCAAGCTTCCTGCTCGCCAATGCAACCTTAGGTCGCGACCTGTCCCTACGTGAAAAACGGTAAAAACCAGGGTTCCAAAGATGTAAAAATTAAAATAATAAATAACCCTGGAAGGAAATTTGCCGTTTTTATTTCTTTCAGACCTAATAAATTAATTCCAATCATAAGTACAAGTATGCCACCAAGACCAGATAACTCTGTTAAACCACTCTCACCAATTAAAGGACCCACCCATGTAGCAAGAAGAGTAAGTCCACCCTGATATATAAGAATAGTAATTACAGAAAAAATTACTCCAATACCCATTGCTGCAGTAAACATAACTGCCATAAACCCATCTAAAACAGATTTCATAAGTATTAGATCATAATCTCCTTCTGCACCCGCTTTTATAGCACCAACAATTGTCATAGCTCCAACACAAAAGAGAACAGATGCATTTAAAAAGCCATGAGCAAAGGATTTATCAGAATCGCTCGTAGGGACAGGCTGGTCGGAAGCAAGCTTCCTGCTCGCCAATGCAACCTTAGGTCGCGACCTGTCCCTACGGATTCCTGCTGGTGTAAAATGCTTTTCAAGAAAAGATCCCATATTCAAAATATGATCTTCAATTTTCCAAAGAGATCCTAAAATACCACCTACAAAAAGAGAAATAATCACATATAGAATTTTCTGGGATTCAAAAGCCAACTGCATCCCTATTACAAGGGTAAGCACACCTGCACTCGTAAATACCACATCTTTAATTTCTGGATTTATTTTTTTATGTAAAAACATCCCTATAAATGACCCAATAATTACAGTAATACAATTAATTATAGTTGCTATCATGATGAGGACTATATCAAATAGCTAGAAAATTGTGAAGAACTCCTAACAATTGACAATAAAAAGTCGATCATAGTATTATAAACACCCTAGAGAAGGAGAAATGCATGCTAAATGCTGAATCCGTTATGGAAGAAATAAAAGTAAATGCAACTGAAAAAATTTTTTGTGCTAATTGTATTCATTGTAAATTAGTAAAAAGTAGTAAGGATAGTGGGAACCAATACTATCTAAGAGTCCGCTGTACAGCTGGAAAATGGAAAAAGAAACTTGGTGAAGAAAAAGTATATAAATACTTTACTGTAGCAAGAAGATCACTGGATTCATGTGATGCCTATGAACCTATGGGTGACCCTGTAGATTTTATAAAAGAATTGAAGAAAACTCTTCCTATAAAAGATGAAATTTATTCTTAATTGAGACAAAAATGAAAAAAATAATATTACTATTATCGACAATTATAATTATTGTATCCTGCGCATCAACACCAATTGAGATTGATGAAACATTGAACCCTGCGGAGTTATTTCAACAAGCACAAGAGGCTTCAAACAGCAAGAAATACGATTTAGCATTAAAATACTATGCAGTATTTATTGAGAATTACCCTGGTGATATTCAACGTCTTGTTGAAGCAGAGTATGAAATTGCTTTTATTACATTTAAACAAGGTGAAATTCAAAAAACCAAAGATCTTTTTACAGACCTCCTTGAAAGATATGAAGGAGAAGGTGCTTCTGTTTTACCAGGCTGGCCAATGACCCTCTCTAGAAAAGTATTAAAGCAAATTGAGGATGAATCTCTGTAGGAACACACAATATTACCTTAATAGGAACAGTCCCTCAGGGGTTGCAAAGCAAATCCTGGGGGACTGTCCCTACTTTGACGAATCATCTCTTCCCAGGCGTCCATCAACTATCAATAAACCAACTGTTATAATTCCAAATCCAGCAATAGACCTCCAACCTGGTGTTTCTCCCAAAAACAAAAGACCTAATATTAATGCAGTTAATGGTATTAGAAAAGTAACAAGTAACAGGTTTGTAGCACCAACCCGGGCTAATAATTTAAAATAAATCAGATATGCAAAAGCAGTACTAAACAAAGAAATACTAATCATAGATAGGAAAGTGACTGTATGTAAATTTATTTCCCAGGGCTTATCAATAAAAATGACAAAAGGAAGTAAATAAACTGCTGCAGCACTTAGCATTCCTGCAGCCAGAACCTTTGGAGGTAAACTAATACGTTTACCATATAGAGCTCCCAGAGCATAACAAAGAGAGGCTCCTAAAACAGCCAATCGCCCAAACAACATACTACTGGAACCTGAGGATCCTCTTTGACCAACAAGTAAAAAGACCCCCAACCAGCCGACAAGAAGGCCAAAAGCTCTATTCTTTGTAAGTTTTTCACCACCTCTCATAAATTGACCCAAAATAGCACTGAAGAGTGGAGCTGCAGCATTTATTATTGAGGCTTCTCCACCTTCAATATACTGTTGACCCCATACAATAAGACTAAAAGGTACAAAATTATTAAAAATACCCAGCACCAAAGAGCTTACAACCAGTTCTCTGGTAAATTGAAGCCTTTCTCCACTTAGCAAAATGAAAATCCATAAAAATACAGCTGCTAAAAATACTCTTGCAAATACTAGAGTAAAAGGAGATAACTGGCGCAATACTACCTCGTTAAAGAAGAAAGATCCTCCCCAGAGAAGAGATAATAACAATAGCAGCAGCCATTCGGAAAGTTTCATGGATATATTCATAATGGGTATTTTATGTATTTAATTGGGATTGTCTATGGATGTAGGGGTGGTAAAATATTAAATTAAAATGATGTATTCATACCCAAATATAATACTAACATTGATAGCATAATATTAATCCAGTAGGGACAGGTCGCGACCTGTCTCTACTGGGGTAATATTATTGTATTTATGCTAATGCCAATTGATTCTGCATCTTCCGAAACTATTTGGGACGTTACCTTCCCCCTGGGTCTTGGATGTGGAGGAGCATCTCCAATTAGAATTATTTCTCTGGCATCGGCACTCCAGTCAAACTTATGAACACCTTCGTAGAGTGCTTCATTTACTGCTTCCGGAATATCCCTTCCACCAAATACACGTATATTATTGATAAATGACTGGATATAACTTAAATTATTCTGAAACGGGATTGTCTTTGTAACATATTCTTCAAAATAATCCTTATATAAAACCATTCCAATCCTAAAATTTGAAAACCCTGAGGTTTCTTCCAGAAGCATAGGGATAAGTGAATCCTTTAAAAATGGAACATCATCCTCCATGCTCCTTGTCGTATCCAGACAAAGAACCAGATCAAGAGTATCGCCGTCAGTTTGCTGCAGAATCCAGCGTATATTATCTATAATATCTTCCTGCCCCACACCAAAAACCATCTCTCCATCCCTGGCAATTTCCTCGAATGCAGTAACAGCCTCATCCATATAATTACCTTCAGGTGGTCCCGGTAAAGGTTTTTGATTTACCCTGACTATATAGGGATTATCATGGAATGCTCCTGTATAATCAGCATGGGGCTTTTCAAAAGTTCTAATATTTATCCAACTCCCATCCAGAATCTGAATTTCCCCAATCCTGCTCCAGCTATACCCATATTCAACAATATAGGGAATAAAGATATGATAGGCAGCACCAATTTCAGGGTGATTTTCTGTTGTAGAATCAATGAGTGCAAACTGGGTCTTACCCTGGGCTTCGAGGAATTTGCCATTTAACAATCTTTTTTCATCACCATTTACCGGATGATACTCAGGGTTCATTAAAGAAAAGGAACTAGCCTGTTTAAGAGGGTCAGCTGTGGACTCTGTAACCAAGATAGAACCTAAGCCTGGAACGGCCTTTATCCACAGATCATATCCGCCCTTTATTGTCTGTTCTATAACAAGGTTATTTCCCTCCAGTACCAGGGACTGCCCAGGCAATACATAGGGGAGAAAAAAGAAGATAAGAAAAGGAACAAAAACAGGAAGATGCATAATCTGATTATCGACAAATTCAGTAAGAGGATTAGAACTTGATTATTAAAGGCACATACTGCTAATATTCACTGATGAATATTGATTGCCTTATACCTGCTGCCGGCTTTTCTTCCCGAATGGGAGCCTGGAAACTGCTTCTGCAGTATAAAAACAGTACAATTATTGCAAGCAGTATTGCAAACGCCTTGAATGCCTGCAACAGAGTTATTATTGTAACTGGATACAGAGCTGCTGAGCTTACAAAATTGGTACAAAAACATTCCGGGATCCTTACTATAAAAAATGAAAATTTCAGGAATGGAATGTTTTCTTCCATACAAACCGGGGTCAGGCTTATAGAATCAGAGTGGTTTTTCATAACCATGGGTGATATGCCTGATATATCAAAAGATATTTACATAAATTTACTAATGGCCAGAGACAATAATCCGGAAGATTTTGATATTATCCGGCCAATGTATCAGGGAAAACGAGGGCACCCTGTACTCCTTAAAAAAACTACCATACAGACAATAATATCAGAACCCAATTCTTCTGAGATGAAAAACGTATTTGCACATCACAGGGTATTGGACATCGAAATGAATATACTTCAGACCTTCAGGGATATTGATACCCCTGAAGATTACGAAAGAACCATAAATACTAAAATCTAAGGGATGATAGTTTGCAGCTCATGCAGTCTACACAATGAAATTGCGATAAGAGAAGGGAGCTCTCCTGGATTTAAAATAGAGAAGTTATAAATAAATTTCACATCTATCCTCCTGTCCTAGTAGTAATAATAATAAACTCTTTCTATTTAATATATGAACATGAGAATAAAGAAGGCATTTTTAAATTAAGCCAAATATATTTCTTAATATTTATATTTTATTATTCAATTGACAAACTTTATTAATATATAATAATCAATATTGTTACATATAAATTAATATATGACAGAAATGCTCATTATTAAATATTCTGTCCCAAAGGAAATGAGATGAAAAAATTACTGATTATCATACTGGCATTCGCAATCTTTGCTTTATTTACAAGCTGCAGTGTCAATGAAACTGATTCAGCTGAAAAAGTACAATCAGCTGAAACTTTAAATCCTGATGACGGCAGTATATCAGTTGACAATGCATTCTATTACACACATATCAACGGAAACGGCACTGAAACCAAGAGAGTAGCTTATGTTCTCTTCGAGTATGAGCAGCTTAAAACTATCAAGTATCAGGTAGCATATCTGGCCTGCACATGCAGGGGGGCAGATGTAAATTATTTTTCTGTAGCTTATGTTGAACTTAGTAAAACAGACGGGTCAATAGCCTTCATCTCCTATGATCAGGACTCGAGCGGACATTATACCGCAGGTATGTATGGTGACAGTGTTCATACTTATGAAGGTGTTCCTGCAAAAGAACTATTTAAGGGATTCAGAGAAAATGTCCTTATAGGTGCATCCCAGGAAACCATAAATGGGACAGCCCCCATGCACGGAGAAGTAGATACATACACAGGAGCAACCGTAACTCCAAATAATGCAATAAACATGCTTAAAAGTTTATTTAAATATCACAATGAAAGGTACGCAAAATAATCAGCCAAAAGGCAAAAAAAATGGAGAAAAAAATGAAAAAGATTTTGATTATCGGAATCATCCTGATTATGGCAATCAGCTTTACAGGATGTGACACAGGCAGTGCTGCCCTAAAAGGCACAGAAGAAATTACTATGGCCAGCATTGATAAATACATCGATACAGATGCCCGTTTTGTCGATCTTAGAAACTTTTCAGACCAGTTAAGCGCTGGTTACATCACCGGTTTCGAACTTGTACCATTCTTTCAGTTTCTTGAAGGAAGGGCTTTGGTAAGAAATAATGGATGGGAATTTTCTGCAGCAGATATCGCAGGCAAAGCTGTTCTTGAAAATATATTTGGAGACAAGGAAGGTGCAATTGTTCTTATGTGCGGTTCCGGAACGAGAGCAGGTTACGTTAAAGCTGCACTTGAAGAAATAGGTTATACCAAGGTATATAATGCTGGTGGAATTAAGGATTATTCCGGTACAAACAAGATTCTTGGTGACGGTGTGTTCAATGGTGCAGCTGCACTCCCTGCAGAAGTAAATATGAAAAATATCGATACACTTTTAGCACGACCAAATGCAAAATATGTTGATTTAAGAAATGTTAACGACAAATATTCAGCAGGATATATAAATGAGTTTGAACTTATTTCTTTCTTTGAATACCTTGATGACTATGCACTATTTCGCAATACTGGCTGGGATTTCACCAGTGCTGATATAGCAAATAAAGCCGTTCTGGAGAATATCTTCGGAGACATGAATCAGGAAATATTTCTTATGTGCGGTTCAGGAACCAGAGCAGGCTATGTAAAAGCTGCATTGGACGAGATTGGCTACAAAACAGTCTACAATGTCGGCGGTATAAAGGATTATGAAGGCAAAAACAAGGTTCTAGGAGATGCTGATTTTATACTGAAAATTAAATAATTCACCCCAGGGACGGACGGGTATTAGACCCCGTCCCGGGGATATTATAGTACAGAAAATTCCAATCCTATTCCTTTTTTACATACCCTTATCCTATTCCCATCCTTTACCTTACCGGAAAGGATCTCTTTTGCCAGAGGATTCTGGATAAGATTTTGAATAGCCCGCTTTACCGGCCTTGCACCATAACTTGGGTCAAATCCGACCAAGCCAATGTGCTCTCTCACATCTTCATCCAGTATTAATTCAAGTTTTCGCCCCGCAAGTCTTGTTTTTAGCCTCTCAAGCTGTATGTCTACAATTTTTAAAACATTGTCTCTGCCTAATCTTTTGAATAGAATGGTTTCATCTACCCTGTTTAAAAACTCAGGCTTAAAAGTCTTCTTCATAATTTCAAGAATCTGATCCTTTACATCTCCAACTTCCTTTGCTTCTAAAAGAAGATCTCCCCCTAGATTACTAGTAAGTATAATTATAGAATTCCTAAAATCGACAATCCGACCCTGACCATCTGTCAAACGGCCATCATCCAGAAGTTGAAGAAGTACATTAAACACATCAGGGTGTGCTTTTTCGATTTCATCAAAAAGAATAACTGAATAGGGTCTGCGCCTTACCGCTTCAGTCAGCTGACCTCCTTCGTCATAACCAACATAACCAGGGGGAGCTCCTATAAGTCGGGAAACAGTATGCTTTTCCATATACTCACTCATATCTATTCTGGTTAACGCTTTTTCATCATTAAATAGAAAATCTGCCAGAGTTTTTGCAAGTTCCGTTTTTCCGACACCTGTAGGTCCCAGAAAAATAAAAGAGCCCAAGGGCCGTTCTTCATCAGACAACCCTGTTTTATTTCGTCTTATAGCATCAGAGACTGCAGAAATGGCATCATCCTGACCAACTACCCTTTCTGAGATTATTTCCTCCAGATCCAGATACTTTTCCATTTCTGATGAAAGCATCTTGGAAACAGGGATACCAGTCCAGATAGAAACTATGTGAGCTATATCCTCTTCTGTAACCTCTTCTCTTAAAAGTTGAGAATCAACTTGTAATTCTTCAAGTCTCTTTGAATTTTTTTCTATTTGTTCAAGTATTTGTGGGACTCTACCATGTTTTATCTCAGCAGCCTGATTAAGATCCCCTTCTCTTTCATACTTTGCTTCCAAAGATCTTGAATGTTCCAGTTCAGAGTTTAGACTTCTTATTTCATCAATAACTTCCTTTTCATTGTTCCACTGAAGCCTCATAGCATCTCTTCTGGTCTGAAGATCTGCTAATTCTTTTTCAATGTTTAGAAGTCGATCCTGTGAAGCCTCATCCTCTTCGGAGGAAAGAGCATGCTTCTCTATATCCAGCTGAAGTATTTTTCTCTCTATAGTATCAAGCTCTATAGGCTGACTCTCAATTTCCATTTTAAGCTTGCTGGCAGCCTCATCTATAAGATCTATAGCCTTATCAGGTAAAAATCTGGAAGTAATATATCGATTAGAAAGTCTAGCTGCAGCTATTAAAGCCTCATCCTTAATTCGCACACCATGATGAACCTCATACCTGTCTTTTATCCCTCTAAGAATTGCAACTGTATTTGCTACACTAGGTTCGTTGGTAAGAACAGGCTGAAAACGCCTCTCCAAAGCTGGATCTTTTTCTATATGTTTCCTGTATTCATCCAGAGTTGTTGCTCCAATTGTTCGAAGCTCTCCCCTTGAAAGAGCAGGTTTTAATAGATTTGATGCATCTGTTGATCCTTCTGCAGCTCCAGCTCCCACAAGTGTATGAAGCTCATCAATAAATAGAATTATTTCACCATCAGACTCTGCAATCTCATGAATAACTGCCTTTAAACGCTCCTCAAACTCACCCCGGAATTTAGCACCTGCAATTAATGCACCTAAATCCAAAGCAAGGAGCCTTTTATCTTTTAACGATTCAGGAACATCCCCTGATACAATTCGCCGGGCTAAGCCCTCTGCAATGGCAGTCTTACCCACACCAGGTTCTCCAATAAGAACTGGATTATTCTTTGTCCGTCTGGAAAGAACCTGCATTACCCTTCGAATTTCATCATCTCTGCCAATAACCGGATCAAGCTTATCCCTTCTAGCAAGAACAATTAAATCTTTACAATATTTATCCAATACCTGATACTTAATTTCAGGATTAGTATCTGTTACACGTTGATTTCCACGTATAGACTGCAGAACTTTCAATACACCATCCCTGGATATACCAAGATCTCTTAGAACCTGCCCCGAAGTATCTTCAAATTCTAAAATAGTTAAAAAAACATGCTCAGCACTTAGAAAGTCATCTTTTAATTTATCAGCTTCAATTTCTGCCTTATGAAGAACACTCGAAAGTGCCGGAGACATACTAACCTGAGCGGAACTACCATACACCTTTGATTTTGATTTAAGATTATTTTGAAGATTATCATCGAGTTTCTTTCGATCAACTCCAAGGCGGTCGAGAAGAGGGGGAATTACACCATCCTGCTGATCAATAAGGGCGACAAGCATATGTATTACATCTATGGAATTATGGTTATACTTATGAGCAATAGAACTGGCATCCTGAATTGCTTCCTGAACTTTAACTGTCATTTTATCGTAGCGCATATTTAAATTCCTTGATTGTCTCTAAATGTAGTTATATTATAGTAGAACATACAAACACTTTAAGTTCCAGTCAAATATAAAGGATAGACATATGCCAGATAACAGTTCAACAGAATCAGGTAGCATAAGCAAGCAGCAAACTAGTTTGCGACCAGCCAAAGTTATATATTTTCATGGATTTGAAAGGGATGATGTTTTTAAAATAATAAAAGCAATAAAAGGTTCTGTTAGTAATCCAGGAGAAATAGCCTTCTCAACCGCTACTCCTACAAATCTTGAATGGAAAATAAAAGATATGGTTGCTGAAGTCCGTGAAGATCATGCTTTTATCAAAGAACAGGAAAACAAGATAAACCCAAAGCAAAACTAGAGCAATTGAGTTATTTAGTTCTTAAGATCAGTCTTGCGGTAATACCTGCTCTTATTCTCCTTATTTTCTTCTACAATAAAGATAAGCAAAAAAAAGAACCTGTTGCTTTGGTCGTGAAGGTTTTTATCTTTGGGTTTTTATCTGTTTTACCGGCTATTTTAATCGAAATGCTAATATCCCACTTTATACCCGAAAGACATCAGCTGCTTAATATTATTATAAGAGCGTTTATTATTGCAGCTTTAGTTGAAGAATGGATAAAATTAAAAACAGTAATGCTGTTTGCATTTCCAAACAATAAATTTGATGAGGTTACAGACGGTATAGTCTACACAATTACTGCCAGTCTGGGTTTTGCAGTTTTTGAAAATATTTTTTACAGTTTTGGACCTGTTTCCACCCTTATTATCAGAGGATTGACAGCAGTACCCTTACATGCAATTGCATCGGGTATAATGGGTTATTACATTGGAAAATCAAAATTTGAAGACTTGGGAAGCATAGGCGAGCAGGTGAGGACGCATAGCCGAGCAGTGAGTGAAATGAACGACCAAGCTACTGCTTTGCGACCAGGCGCAAATTTAAAATATAAAGGATTAATAATTGCCGTTCTTATTCATGGTTTCTATGATTTTTTTCTATTTTACGGATCATGGCTTCCAGTATTGATTATACCCCTCCTGTTATTCTCCGGGGTATTTCTATTTAAACTTTATAAATCTGCTCTACATATTGACAGAGCTTTTGGAAGAAGCTAAATACTGATAAATTAATTCACACAAACATTATATAACTTTCGGCACAGATTCTATTGACTAATACCCAGAACTTCTGTATCTTAGGCAAATCGTCGCAGGGTAGAGCAGTTGGCAGCTCGTCGGGCTCATAACCCGGAGGTCATAGGTTCGAGTCCTATCCCTGCTAAAACGTATAAAACCGATTCAGATTATTCTGGATCGGTTT
>JAQIBN010000172.1 GCA_027859095.1 Spirochaetia bacterium
GGGGGGAAGTGGTCTTGAACTTATAAAAGATTTAAAAAATATTTATCCTGAAATATTAATAATTGTTATTTCATTACATGATGAGAACGTTTATGCTGAAAGAGTAATGCGAGCTGGAGCGAAAGGGTACATTATGAAAAGTGAGGCCACAGAATCTATTCTTACAGCTATCAGACAGGTATTAGAGGGTGGTATCTATTTAAGTTTAAATATGCAGACCAAAATATTAAATAAAATGATAAGTGGGGTTGATTCTCTTGTGCCTGCAATTGATATTCTGAGTGACAGGGAGTTTGAAGTCTTTGAGCTTATAGGAAAAGGAATAAGTACAAAAAAAATTGCCAGTGAACTTAATCTAAGTATAAAAACAATAGATACCTATAAATCTCATATTAAAACAAAATTAAATATAAAAGATTCTACAGAACTTATACAGTTTGCAACGGAATGGAGTTTTCATGATAGTTAGATTAGGAAATGAGTTGTTATGATAAATATATTAATCATTGAAGATGAAGCAATTGTAGCTCTCGATTTGAAAACTAATCTTGAAAGAATTGGATATTCAGTTATAGGAAGTACTCCCAGTGGGGAAGAGGCCCTTGATCTGTTGGATTCACTTAATCCAGATCTTATTATTACTGATATTAAATTACAGGGTGACATGGATGGAATTGATGTTGCTGAAATTCTAAATGAAAAATTTGGTATACCATTTATTATCCTTTCAGCATATTCTGATGAAGGAATTATTGAACGTGCAAAGCATGTTGAACCTTATGGTTATATTATAAAACCATTTGGAACCAATAATTTACGGGCTTCTATTGAAATGGCTATGTACAGAGCAAAAATGAAGACAGAAGTTAATAAGCTGGAAATGCAGTTGAGACAATCTGAAAAATTGACTGCAGTTGGAACTTTAGCTGGTGGAATAGCTCATGACTTTAATAATATTCTTACAATTATTCTTGGATATACTACATTAATTGATGAAAAATTATCTCTTAATGAAAATATTGAAACTGATATTGAGGGAATTAGAACAGCCGCTTTGAGAGCGAATTCTTTGACTAAACATTTACTTGCTTTTAGTAGAAAACAGGTACTGAATCCTGATTTTGTAGGAATTGATATAATTGTTGGAAATATTTCTAAAATGGTTTCACGTATTATCCCTAAGAATATAAGTTTAAGTGTTGTGAATAATTCCGAATCACACGTAGTTTATATTGACCAGGCTCAGATTGAACAGGTTTTACTGAATCTGGTACTTAATGCAAAAGATGCAATGCCTGATGGTGGATCCCTTGTTCTGAAATCTGATGTTCTTAAGCTGCATAAAAAGTTACTGGTAACAACAGGCACAGTTCCCAAGGGGGATTATATTAGTTTTTCTGTTAAGGATAGTGGCACCGGAATATCTCCTGAAAACTATAATCATATTTTTGATCCTTTTTTTACAACTAAACCTCTTCACAAAGGTACTGGTCTAGGACTTGCTTCTGTCTATGGTATAATTAAACAGAGTGGTGGATATATTGATGTTATTTCAGAGTCTGGGAAAGGTGCTTTATTTACTGTCTATTTGGAAATCAGTAACAAATCAGTACTAGTATCCAAAAGTACAGTTAAAGGAGAAAAAGCAGTATATAGAGGGTCTGAAACTATTCTGGTTGTAGAAGATGAAGAAGAAATAAGAAAACTAATAGTAAAGATGCTGAATTCAAATGGATATGATGTTATCGAATCTTCTAATCCCGGAGAAGCTATCCTCCTTTCTGAAAATAAGGAAATGAGTTTTGATTTACTTATTACTGATGTTTTTATGCCTTTGATGAATGGTAAACAACTTTCTGAACGACTTAAAACAATGGGGAAGCAGTTTTATACTGTTTTTATTTCCGGATATGAAGAAAAAAAAGTTCAAAATTTGGGCATTAATACCAATAACAATGAATATCTGTCAAAACCTTTCCAATGGTTGGATCTTTTATCAATTGTAAGGTTAACCCTTGACGGTAAAGTAGATTAGTAATATCTTCAACTTCTATAAAAAGAGATTATCAGGAATAAATAATGAAAATAGATCAGAGCAGAATAAGAAATTTCTGTATAATTGCACATATTGATCACGGAAAGTCTACGTTAGCAGACAGATTTATAGAAATGGCTGGAATTGTAGATGGTAGAAAATTTAAAAATCAGCTTCTTGATACTATGGATATTGAACAGGAACGTGGTATTACTATTAAATCCCAGGCTGTAACAATCCCTTATCAAAATAAAGAAGGAAAAGATTATATTTTAAACCTAGTTGATACTCCAGGCCATGTTGATTTTTCATATGAGGTATCAAGAGCCATTTCTTCCTGTGAGGGTGCGCTTCTGTTGATTGATGCCAGTCAGGGTGTTGAAGCTCAGACTCTTGCCAACATGTATATGGCCATTGAACATAATCTTGAGATAATTCCCGTTATCAATAAAATTGATCTTCCCAGTGCGAATTTGGAATTAGTTAAACATCAGATAGATCATGAACTTGGTCTTGATGTTGATGTTGCTGTGCCTGTTTCTGCTAAGACAGGGGAAGGTGTGGAAAATCTACTTGAAGCCCTTGTGGAGTATATACCGCCACCTGAGGGGGATAATTTTAAACCACTCAAAGCTTTGATTTTTGATTCTCATTATGATCCTTATAGAGGTGTAATAATTCACATCAGGGTTTTTGATGGTAGTGTTAAAGCTGGAGATTCAATAAGATTTTTTTCAAATAATTCAGCCTATAAAGTAGAAGAAACTGGAATTTTTGAGATTAGTTTAAATAAAAAAAACAGTCTTTCTGCAGGAGAGGTTGGATATATTATTGCAGGTATCAAGATTATATCAGATATACGTGTTGGTGATACTGTAACTTTGGATATCAATCCTTGTAAAGAAGCTCTGACTGGTTTTAAAGATGTCAAACCAGTTGTCTTTTCTTCTATTTATCCCATTGATGCGGATGATTATTCTGAACTTTTATCAGGTATTGAGAAGTTAAAACTAAATGACGCTTCTTTAGTTTATGAAAAAGATTCTTCAGTGGCTCTTGGTTTTGGTTTTAGATGTGGATTTCTTGGCCTTTTACACCTTGAAGTAATTCAGGAGCGTTTAGAAAGAGAATTTAATCTTTCAATTGTCTTTACATCTCCTTCAGTACGTTATCATATTTATTTAAATAATGGGGAAGTTAAATATATAGATAACCCTTTGGAATATCCTGATCCTATGCAAATAGATTATGCTGAGGAACCTTATATAAGGGCTTCTCTTATTACTCCTTCAGAATTTGTTGGAAATATAATTAATCTCTGCCTACAAAAACGAGGTGTTCAACACAATATGGAGTATCTGGATGAAAAAAGGGTAGAGCTTGTATATGAAATGCCCCTTGCTGAGGTACTATTTGATTTTTATGATAAACTTAAATCTATTAGTCGGGGATATGCTTCTTTTGATTATGATCTTATTGGGTTTAAAAGAACAGATCTGGTTAGACTTGATATACTAGTCAATGGACAAATAGTGGATGCACTTTCACAGCTTGTATTTAGAGATTCCGCTGTAGATAGAGCGCGAAATGCTTGTCGAAAATTAAAATTGGAAATACCACGTCAACAATTTAAAATTCCCATACAGGGTACAATTGGTGGAACAGTTATTTCAAGAGAAACAATAAATGCTTTGCGTAAAGATGTAACAGCAAAGTGTTATGGTGGTGATATTTCAAGGAAAAGAAAACTTCTGGAAAAACAGAAAGAAGGTAAAAAAAGAATGAAAATGGTAGGGAATGTCGAAGTACCGCAGTCTGCATTTTTATCAATTTTAAAAAGTGACTAAATATATTTTTTTAGAATATTTATGTAGTATCCACATGAAATAAGTATACGTTTAAGAAATCCTGAATCAAGAGTTGGTTCAGGTGATTTATCAGGAAAATGAAGATGGATATAATCTGTATCTTTAAGAAGTTTTTCAAGAAGTTCAGAATTGGTATTTCCCCCTGATAAATATGAAAAAGTGGTATCATATAAGTTATTCAGGAGCATTATTTCATTATTACAAAATTTTAAAAAATTGATTTTATGATTGCTATCTGAAATGTTGTTTATATTTATTTCCTGTTTACATTTATTTATAAAAGAAATTTCTTTTGTCTTTTTAAATTGGCTTCCACTGTCTAGTCCTGAAATTCCTATGTTAAATAGTCTACTATTGTTATGAAAGTTTTTATGCATTAACTCTGAATATGAGTTAAGAATTAAATCTGTAATGCAATTTGAGCCGTTCTTGTCTTTGCTGGAAATTAATGGACGTGCATAGTATATATCCAGTTGTTCCATAGGGTTTAGCCTATTGGATTCTATGAGTTCTGAAAGGTTTTTTGGAGATCCATTTGCATGTGATTTACCAATTTTGTAGGAAAAATCAAGACCTGTATAATAAACATTTCCATTTGTCAGTTTTAAAGCTAAATGAATAGCAGTAACTCCTACTGAACCTAAAGCAGGAAACTTAGTCGGAAGCAAGTTATAAAATTCCAGTCTTTTAAATAATTCAGTGTCTGCAAAATTTGAAATAAAGGGATAAATATTTCCATTCATAACATTTGGAATCCCAGGGTATCCGGTAATGTCAAAAAAGAGAGAGATTTTTTTATTTTTAACTTTCATAAAATCATAAAAGTTATATATCTGTGCATCTACTGCAATAACAAAATCAGGTTCAATTCCATTTTCTAAAAGTATAGAAATAGAAGTATCTACAGCTAGAATTTTTAGAAAGTCCTTTTCTTTTTTAATAAAATTTATAGATTTTTCGAGAGATTCTCCTGCACCTGTTACCAAAATTGGATATTCTGATTCTGGTAACTGATATAAGATAGAATTATTTTTAATTTTAGATAAATTAATAAATATATTTTTTATCCACAGAGGCCCCATATGTATGAGAGTAATTCTATTTTTCCAATATTCCTGTATTTTATTATCAATTGAAAGTAAAATATTTTTGTATTCTAAAGAATGAAGTGAGTATCCACCAGT
>JAQIBN010000224.1 GCA_027859095.1 Spirochaetia bacterium
GGGGGCTTTTTGTGAAACTTCGTTTTTTTAATACCATGGGAAGGTTGGTAGAGGATTTTAAAACTATTGAAACTGGTATAGTTAAAATGTACTGCTGTGGCCCTACTGTTTACAATTATGCACATATAGGCAATCTAAGGGCATATCTTTTTGATGATATTCTAAGACGAACTTTGGAATATGCAGGTTATAAAGTTAATCATGTTGTCAATATTACAGATGTTGGTCATCTGACTGATGATAATGATGACGGTGAAGATAAAATGATAAAAAGTTCCAGAGAAACAGGTAAGTCAGTCTGGGATATTTCCAGTTTTTTTACAGATGCTTTTTTTAGAGATATTGATAATCTTAATATAGTGCGCCCTACGGTAAGTCCAAAGGCCACAGATCATATACAAGAGATGATTAATTTAATAAAGCGTCTTGAAAGTAAAGGTTATACCTACAATTCAGCAGGTAATGTCTATTTTGATATAGAGAAGTTTCCAGATTATGGTAAACTTGCTTTAAGAGACCGGCAGGATCTCACTGCAGGTGCCAGAGTTGCAGTGGATCCTAATAAAAAAAATGCTCATGATTTTGTTTTGTGGTTTACAAATTCAAAATTCGAGAATCAGGCTATGCAGTGGGACAGCCCTTGGGGTCTTGGTTATCCAGGTTGGCATCTTGAATGTTCTGCAATGAGTATGAAATACCTTGGAGACCAATTTGATATACATTGTGGCGGTATTGATCATATATCAATCCACCACACAAATGAAATTGCTCAGTCAGAGGCTGCGACTGGTAAAAAATGGGTTAATTACTGGATGCACAATGAATTCTTAATAATGAACAAGGGGAAAATGGCTAAATCCGCAGGTGATTTTATAACTCTTGATTCATTAATAGAAGATGGATTTGATCCTCTGGATTATCGTTATTTTTCTCTGGGAGGACATTACAGATCTCAACTTCAGTTTTCTGTAGAATCTCTCCGTTCTTCAAAATCTGCCAGAGAGAATTTATTTGAAAGAATTATTAAGCTTAAAAAAGATACAAATAATACACCATCGCCAAATCCAGGAGAACTTGCCAAAAAATATATTGCTAAATTTCAGGATCATATTTCCAATGATCTTAATACACCCCAGGTTCTTGCAGATTTATGGCTTATGCTTAAGGATAGTCAACTTAGTTCAGAAGATAAACTATTTGTTGTTTATGATTTTGACAAAATCCTTGGATTTAATCTTTTAAATTTGGAAATTCCTAAACAGAAAGTAGAAGATGATCTTGAACCGGAAATAAAAGAGCTTATTGATTTGCGAAATAAAGCACGGTCTGATAAAAACTGGGGATTAGCAGATGAACTAAGAGATACCCTTTTTAATAAAGGATTTACAATTACAGATACCTCTTCAGGAACAGTGTGGTCAAAAAATGTGTAACTTAATCTATTCATTGTTGTTTATATGGACATAGGGGAAGGTCAATCGTATACTTTTAAAGAGGTCTATGATACAGTTTTTCCTGCTCTTTATAAAGTGGTTTATCATATAATTAGAGATAAAACCATTGCAGAAGATCTATGTCAGGAAGCATTTATAAGGTATTATAATAAAAGAATACCTCTACCTAATATTACTGAGAGTCGCTATTGGTTAATTAGGGTAGCTAAAAATCTGGCATTTAATTATCGAAAGCGAAAAGAGAGGGAAGTAAACGCTGTAGATAAGCTTAGGCAGGAAGGAAGAAAGGTTCAGGCTGATAGTCAGGATGATCTTTTAAAAGAAGAGACAATTACAGTGGTTAAAAGAGCTGTGGATAATCTTCCAGTTAAATATAGAACAGTTTTAATCCTTAAAGAATATGGGGAGCTTAACTATAAAGAAATTTCAAAAATATTACATATTTCTGAAAATAATGTTAAAATACGTGTATATAGAGCGAGGGTACTATTGGAAAAAAGGTTAAATAGGGGAGATCTTCATGTGTTTTAGTGGACAGACTCTTTCGGCATTTGTTGATGGTGAATTGGGAATCGATCAGCAGAGATCTGTGAAAGAGCATCTTCAATTATGTTCTGCTTGCAGAAAAGAAGCTAATTCAATTGTAATTCTTAAAGATCAATTGAAAATTCCTGATCATGAAGCTGATTTATTTACAAGGGAGGCAGTATGGACCAGATTAAGTCATTCTACCTCCTCTGTCAGAGGTCTTGACTTCTGGCATCGTGGTTTTATACTATCCCCAACTCTTATGGTAAGTTTATCTTTTCTGTTTATTACTGTGCTTGGTATAAGTTTGTTTTTTTCAATTTCAAATAATAGCAATCTCTCTTCTTCTATTAATTCTAATTTGTCATTCGAACCTGGCAAATACCCTCTTGAAATACCTGTAGATAACGTTGAGAACGTACTGTCTTATTTTAATATTCATGATGAACCCCTTGAATTTATTATACAGTTACCCGGACCTTCTGATTTTGTTATTCAGGGAGAACCTCGTTTCCTGAAAAAAAATGATTATATAGCAGGCCGTTGATTTGATTAAAAAGGCCATTTTTGTAGTCAGTCTCTTTTTCTTCTATAATTTTATATATGCTGTTGATATTAATGATGCTTTAAAATATCTGGAAGAAAATTCTCTAAATATTAAAATTATTACCAGAATAGTAGATGAACAAGGATTAACCATCTGGGATGCAGAAATGAGCAGAATTACAATAAGTGGTAAGTCTGTTAAAGTTAAGCTTCAGGGGGTGAATATTCTTGTAATAACTGATATTACACCTTATATCAGGTATGATAATACACTTCTTCTGGTATCTCAGGGCGAGGTCTGGATTGGTTCTTCAGAATCAGATGAAATGAGTCACTATAGTACAATTAAGAGTCTTCCTTTATCCATGGGAGAAAGTGCATTGTTTTTTCCTTTAGGAGTTATAAAAGCTATGGATACAAAAATATATAATATCGAATTGGAGATCCAGGTTAATCCGAACAAGAGAGAATCTGGAGAGTAATTAGACTAATGAAAAAATTGAAGCATCCTGCTGTTATTCCTTTATTCATATTTATATTTCTGACTGTTCTATATATTGTTTTATCTTTTTTGACTGGACGGAATCCACGAATTGATCATCTTACCCCGTCAGTTGCATTCCCTGGAGAAACTATTCTTATTGAAGGTGAAAATTTTGGGGATTCATCAGAAGATGGATTTATTATAATTGCAGGTATAAGGCCTACGGTATCAAGCTATCTTGAATGGACTGATACAAAAATAAAATTAAGAGTACCTAATGAAGTGGGATCAGGTCGAATTTATGTAAAATCCAATAAAAATAGCAGTAATAGTCTGCTTTTTACAAATAAAGAATTGATACCTGTCATTGTTTCCGGACCTGCTGGTCCGGGAGAGCCTTATCTTGATTCGATATTACCGGAAAAAGGGATGGTTGGAGAGAGGATTAGTATTACAGGATTGAACCTTGGTTCTGAACGCGGTTCAAGTAAAGTTAATTTTAGTTTTTTTTCATCTGATGATTCTAAGTTTGTAGCCTGCTCTGAAATGGATTTTGACTATATTGAGTGGAGTGACCAGTCTGTTTCTGTTTATGTACCTGATGGGGCTACTTCCGGAAATATTCAAATAAGTACAGACAGAGGAATAAGTAATTCCATTTATTTTGAAGTTTCATACCCATATGGAACAAAACAATTTACACAACCAAGGGGATATCAGCTACAATATGGTGTAACTGTTTCCCATGTTATTGCTGACACTGCAAACAGTATTCAAATATGGATTCCTGTTATTCAAGCAAGCCTCTCACAAAGAAATGTGGAATCAGTTTACGAACCTGAACCATTATGGGAAAATTATAAAGGCCTTAACAGGTATAAATTAGAGAATCTGCAACAATGGAATGAATATGATCTAAATCAAACACATTGGTTTGAACGGTCTGCAATTGAAACAGATATAAATATATCCTCAATTTCCAGTGTCTATGATCAGAATAGGGAATTGGTAAGCTATTACACTAGAGAAGATACACTTGTTCCTGTAAATAATGCAACTATAACAGATATTACCAAATCTATAGTTGGTAGAGAAAATAACCCTTATATAAAAGCAAAGAAATTATATGAATATTTAATTCGAAGACTCGATTATGTAGATTTTACAGAATCAGATACTGTTATTAAAAGTCTTACCAACAGGAAAGCCGATGCTTTTGAATATGCAATTCTTTTTACTTCCTTAGCAAGAAATGCGGGTGTTCCTTCACGACCTGTTGCTGGTTTTATGGTTTATGGAAATAAACAAACTGTAAATCACTGGTGGTCGGAAATATATATAAATGGAATTGGTTGGATTCCTGTTGATCCTGCACTGGGAGATGATATGAGTTTGTCAGATCTGCCTGTAAGAGAAAGTAATAGTGATTACTACTTTGGGAATATTGGCTCTCAACATATAACCTTTTCCAGAGGTAATATTGATCTCAAAAAAATAAATCCCGATGGAAATATAAGAACAAAGGAAAGATTTTATTCATTTCAGGATATATATGAAGAATCTTCCCGTAATGTCGAGGATTATAAAGCTGTTTGGAGCTCCTTACAGGTTGTTGATTGGTGGTAAGAAAAAAAATAGTAAAATAGTAGTGCCTATGTAAGAATTCACCGAAGATTATAATGGAGACTTTATCTTCTTGTAATATCAAAGAGATAAGTATAATATTACTTTTGTACTAGAATTTAAATTAGTAATTTGGATGGTTTATGATTAACCCTTTACAGCTTTCTTTAGTAAATTTTCGCAAAAATGCCTATATTATTGTTGAAGGAAAACAGAAGGCAGATTTTTTCTTTATAATTAGACAGGGTACTGTTCGTGTTAGTAAAGAAGTCAAGGTTGTTGAAGAAGAGGGAGGAGATGTTCTTTCTCCAGGAGATTTTTTTGGTGTAGTTTCGACAATGTCATCCCATAGTCATATTGAAACAGCCCAGGCCGTTACAGATGTTGTTCTCATATCTGTTCATCGAGATCAGTTTGGTCTTTTAATAGAAAAAAATACACCAGTTGCAATGAAGATCATTCAGCAATTCAGTAAGAAAATGCGGTTTTTAGATGAAGCACTTACAAGAATTACTTTAAAAAGTACTGCTAATGATAAACCTGATCATCTTTTTAAGGTTGCAGAGTACTATGCTAGGCAAAGCCAATACAATCATGCATATTATGCATATCATCAGTACATAAAATACTGCCCTACAGGATCGAGTATTCAGGTTGCAAGAGAAAGAATGGGTAAGATAAAACCATATTCAAAGGCTGTGTTTTTAGATGGTAGCAGTGAGGAATTCACTAGAAGTTATCCTAAAAATACTATGGTTTTCTCAGAATGTCAGCCTGGACAGGAATTGTATATTATTCAAAAGGGCAGTGTTAAAATTACAAAGATTGTAAATGATAATGAAGTTATGCTTGCTCTGCTTAAACCTGGAGATATTTTTGGTGAGATGTCTCTTTTAGAAGACAAACCAAGATCTGCATCTGCTATTGCCCATGATGATGCTGTTCTTTTGGCAGTTAATAAAGCAAATTTTAAAAGAATGGTTTCAGCTCAACCCCAGATAATTACTCGATTAACACAGCTTTTATCTGAGAGAATATGGTTTATTTACAAACAACTTGCAAATACCGAGATTAGTGATCCTTTGGGAAGGCTCTACCATGTATTATGGATTCAGTTGGAGAAACTTAGAGTTCCAATAGCAAATAGTGCTTATTCATTTGATTTCGGGACTAAAGAACTTATAAATATGGTTGGTTTCTCAAAAGGAGAAGGTAATACACCTGTTAGGGAACTTCTTCAAAATCCCAAATTTAAACTTTTCGATAACAAAATAAGAGTATCAGATATGGAAGAGATAGCTAAACAAGCCGGGTATTATATGAAAATGGAAAAAATATCCCGTGCCCGAAGAACGGCTTCTGCTAACAGACGATAGATTTAACTAAAAACTAATAATGAAAAACTAATAATGAAGAATATCTAGAACTCTGTATAAGGTTGATAGAGTCTTCTTACTCTGATAATATTCGGCCATAGAACAAATACACTAATAAATACTTAAATAAAAACAGGAGTAGCAGATGGATGCTGTTGAGCTTGATAAAGTTTTTAATCCGGCAGATTTTGAGGATCGAATATATAAATACTGGATGGACAATGATCTGTTTTCTCCAAAAGATAGTGATGATCCAGAGAAAAATAAGAATCCCTTTACAATAGTTATCCCACCTCCTAATGTCACAGGTGTCCTGCATATGGGACATGGTCTTAATAACACCTTACAAGATATTTTAATTCGTTATTATAGAATGACAGGCCGGCCTACTTTATGGCTTCCCGGTACAGATCATGCAGGAATAGCAACACAAAATATTGTTGAAAAGCAATTACGTGCAAAGGGTCTATCCCGCAGGGATCTCGGTAGAGAAAAGTTTATTGAAGAAACCTGGAAGGTTAAGGTAGATCATCATTCAATAATTACAAAACAGCTTCAGAAAATTGGAGCTTCCTGCGATTGGAAAAGAGAGCGTTTTACTCTTGATGATGGCCTGTCAAAAGCTGTTAGGGATGTCTTTGTAACTCTGTATGAAAGAAAATTAATTTATAAGGGTAAATACCTTGTAAACTGGTGTACCTCCTGTGGTACTGCTCTCTCTGATGATGAAGTGGAACATAGTGAAGAACCGGGTGGTTTATATCATATTTACTACCCATTGGCTGACGGTAGCGGAAAAATTGAAATTGCAACAACCAGACCTGAAACAATGTTTGGAGATACTGCAATCGCCGTACACCCTGAAGATGAAAGGTATACAGTTTTTGTAGGGAAAGAGGTAATTCTACCTTTAACTAATAGAAAGATTAAAATTATTGCTGATAGTTATGTGGACAGGGAATTTGGTTCAGGAGCTCTTAAAATTACCCCTGGTCATGATCCAAATGACTGGGAAATAGGTAATAGACATAAACTTGAAAGAATAAATATTCTTAATGAAGATGGAACCTTGAATGAAAATGTTCCGGATAGATATAGATCAATGAAGTGTGAACAGGCCAGGAAGCTTGTTGTAGCAGATTTAACCGATCAGGGCTATCTTATTAACAGAGAGGAACATAATCATCAGGTTGGGCATTGTTACAGGTGTAATACTGTAATTGAACCTTACATGTCCGAACAATGGTTTGTAAGTATGGCAGGTATGGCAGAAAAAGCTATGAAAGCATGGGAAAAAGATGAGGTAAGATTTTACCCTAAAAAATGGGAAAATACATATAAACATTGGCTTTCTGGTATAAGGGACTGGTGTATAAGCCGTCAACTTTGGTGGGGGCATCGAATCCCTGTCTGGTACTGTTCTGATTGCGGTGAAATAATGGTTTCCAAAACAGATATATCTGAATGTACAAAATGCGGCAGTAAAAACTTAAGACAGGATGAAGATGTTCTGGATACATGGTTTTCTTCCTGGTTGTGGCCTTTTTCCACTTTAGGGTGGCCGGAAAATACTACTGATTATAAAAAATACTTTCCTACTTCCACTCTTGTTACTGGATACGATATTCTCTTCTTCTGGGTTGCCAGAATGATAATGGCCAGTGAAGAGTTCCTTGGACAGGTTCCTTTCAGGGATATATATTTAACAGGCCTTGTTCGGGATAAAAAGGGCAGGAAAATGTCTAAGTCTCTGGGTAATGGTCTGGATCCTCTGGAAATTGTAGATGAGTTTGGTGCAGATGCAATGAAGTTTACGCTTGTATTCCTTGCAGCCCAGGGGCAGGATATTCTTATAGATAAAGATGCTTTTAAGTTTGGTTCTAAATTTGCAAATAAAATTTGGAATGCTACAAGATATATGTTAATGAATCTTAAAGACCGAACTCTTTTGAAAGAATCAGAGTATGATCTGGAAGATGTTGATAAATGGATCTATCATAAACTGAACAAAGCCGCAGGTATTGTTAAATTATCAATGGGAAATTATCGATTTAATGACGGAGCTCAAATTGTTTATGAGTTTTTTTGGAATGATCTCTGTGACTGGTACCTGGAAGCTTCAAAACTTAACCTCTACAGTAATGATCAGCATAGAAAAGACAGGGCTATTACAATACTAATAAATCTTTTAGAGGAATCTCTTAGACTTCTTCATCCTTTTCTCTCATTTATTACTGAAGAAATCTATCAAAAATTACCAAACAGTAGAGAAAATATTATAACTGCTCCATATCCGGAAGAATTAGACAGTAGAAATTACCCTAAGGTATCTGAAAAATTTGAACTTCTTCAGGATTTGATTCGTGGGATTAGAACTATTCGAAGTGAGTTTACTATAGCTCCTGAAAAGAAAATACCTATAGTAGTATCTATGGATAATGACTTTATTGCAGATAAGATGTTTACAAATTACTATGATTTAATAAAATCCTTAACCAGAGCATCGGATCTTACTATAGGAAAATCCAAACCGGACACTAGTGGGGCTATACCTGTTCCCGGTAAAGGTTTTGAAGCATTTATTTATATTAGTGATATAATTGATGTCCCTGTTGAAATAATAAAATTAGAAAAAGAAGCAAAGAAAAATGATAAACTTTTAAATTCAACAAATGGTAAATTGGGAAATGAAAAATTTCTGGCAAATGCCCCCGACGAGGTCGTTGAAAAGGAAAAAGAAAAACTAACTGAATTTAAAG
>JAQIBN010000238.1 GCA_027859095.1 Spirochaetia bacterium
ACTATACTTCTCATTGTGGCCTCCAATTCTTGTATGTGGCGTGCTTGCACGCGGTTGATTAACATTGTGTAAGCTAATCCACGACTTTGCAAGCACGGGGGTCACTTCATATTGTCTAATAAGGCTAGTCGGGACTACGTCCCTGCTCGCCTATGCAACCGAAGGATGGAAATAATTGAGTAAAACAATAATATCTTGGAATGTTAACGGAATACGTGCTGCAGAAAAGAAAGGGTTGTATGAATGGCTTCAATTAGAAAGTCCGGATATACTCTGTCTGCAGGAAACTAAAGCCCAGGAAGAACAGCTTACCGAAAAGTTTTTTAAGCAGGAAGGCTATATACCCTACTTTATGAGTGCTGAAAAAAAGGGGTATAGTGGTGTGGCTGTTTACACTAAAACAAAACCTCTTTCTGTTAGAAATTTAAATATTGAAGAGTTTGATAATGAAGGAAGAACTATTGTATTGGAGTACAAGAATTTTACATTAATTAATTGTTATTTTCCAAATAGTCAATCTGAAGGGAAACGACTGGATTATAAAATTGGGTTTAACAATGCTATACTTGATTTATGCAATGCTTTGGTAGAAAAAGGCAAAAATATTGTTCTCTGCGGTGATTATAATGTAGCACATAAAGCTATTGATTTAACACATCCAAAACCAAATGAGAAAAACCCAGGATACCTCCCAGAAGAAAGGGAATGGATGGATTTATTTATAGATAAGGGATATGTAGATACCTTTAGAATGTTTAACACAGAACCGGAAAATTACTCCTGGTGGTCATATCGAATGAATTCACGATCAAAAAATGTAGGATGGAGAATTGATTATTTTTGTGTAAATACTGATTTTAAGAAGAAAATAAAAAGTGCGGATATTCTTAAAGACGTAATGGGATCAGACCACTGTCCTGTACAAGTTATTTTAAAATGAAACTTACGAAAAAGAACTTAAATCCACTAATAATTGTAGTTATACTTTGTACCCTTGGCGGCAGCTTTGCCTGGTTTGTATTAGAAATAATTCTAAATGCTACAGGCCTGCCATTTACTTTTAGTACTGGAAGAATTGGATTTGATCTTCAAATTATAGCTTTTTATTTAAACGTAAATCCAGGTACTGTTCTTGGATTAGCTTCAGGTTTTTTTGTATTTAAAACCATTTAATATGGAGAAACTTATTCTTGCTTCAAGTTCACCAAGAAGAGCTGAAATTCTTAAGAAATTTGAAATCCCATTTATTATAAAACCTTCTGATTATGAAGAAATATTTACAAAAGAGGATCCTGAAATACAGGTTTTAAATCTATCAAAAAATAAAGTAATAACTCTAATTGAATCTAATTCTGATTATAATAATTCGATAATACTTGGAGCTGATACATGTATAAATCTGGATGGTAAAATAATGGGGAAACCTAAGTCTATAATTGAAGCCAAAGAACATCTGCTCTCTTTTTCAGGGAGAACCCATCAAGTTATAACGGCCTTAGCATTATACAATGGTAATACTGGGCGTTTTATTCAGAAAACATCAAGAACAGAGGTTAATTTCGCTAAGTTAAGCTCCGAAGAAATTGATTGGTATCTGGGAACATTGGAATGGCAGGATGTTGCGGGCAGTTATAGAATTCAGGAAAAAGGCTCACTTCTAATTAATTCTATTTCAGGTTCATGGTATAATGTTATAGGGTTGCCTATAAGGTTGTTTTATGGCATGGTAGCCTCTCAGGGACTAAGCTTTTTTAGACCTTGAATAATCTTCCATCGTAAGATGAGAATAAGAGAAGGCTGCAGCGTATGCTGCTATGGGACAGAGCACCAGTTTATGGTATAACTCTGCCTAATTCAGAGGAGGAAAATTTGTCAGTAGTAGCAATGAAAAACCTACTGGAGTCAGGTGTACATTTTGGACACCAGACTAAAAGATGGGATCCAAGGATGAAGAAATTTATCTTCGCCGAAAGAAATGGAATCCATATAATTGATCTGCAGAAAACAATCGTAAACGTAAGATTAGCTTATGATATGATTAGAGACCAGGTAAAAGATGGTAAGTCTGTACTGTTCATCGGAACAAAAAAACAGGCACAGCAGGCTATTGAAAGAGAAGCAAAACGATGTGGTATGTACTATGTCAACAACAGATGGCTTGGTGGTATGCTCACTAACTTTAAAACAATCAAAAAATCTATACATAGACTCAAAAAAATTGAGAAAATGGAAGTAGATGGTACTTTTGAAAGTCTTACAAAAAAAGAAGTATCAAAATTGAATAAAGAAAGAGCTAAACTGGAAAAGAATTTAGGCGGTATCAAGGAAATGAAAAATCTTCCAGGTGCAGTATTTATTATTGATACAAGAAAAGAGACTATTGCAGTTGCAGAAGCAAAAAGAATGGGAATACCAATTGTTGCTGTTGTAGATACAAACTGTGATCCTACAGATATCGACTATCCTATTCCTGGAAATGATGATGCCATTAGAGCTATCTCTCTTTTTGCAGAAATTGTTGCAAATGCTGTTATTGATGCAGATAATGAAATTGGTATCGAAAGCATGGAAAGTTTTCAAGAAGAATCAGATGAAAACGGTACTGTAAATGAAGATATTCCGGAAACAACTGAATCTATTAAAACTACAGTAGTAGAAGAGGCAGGAGAAACTAGTGGAAATTAAAGCGGCACAGGTAAAAGAACTTAGACAAAAAACTGGTGCTGGAATGGTTGACTGTAAAAATGCTCTTGTAAAAGCAGAAGGTGATGCTACAAAGGCAGAAAGAATCCTTAAAGAACTGGGCCTTGCAGCTGCAGCTAAAAGAAGCGGGAGAGCAACTAACCAGGGAAGCATTTTTACACTTATTGAAGAAAACTCTGCAGTAATTCTGGAAGTTGGATGTGAAACTGATTTTGTTGCTAATAATAAAGACTTTGAAATACTGGGAAATAAACTTACTCAGTTAGCAATCAAAACTGATTCAAACGAAACAACAGAAGAAATGCAGGAAAAGGTTACAGAAACTATAAGTACTATAAAAGAAAATATTTCCATAAAGCGATTTCAAAAAATGGTAATTGCAGATAATGAATTGGTTGTAAATTATATTCATGGTGGTGGAAGTATCGGTATTCTTGTAAAACTGCAATCTGAGAAAAAAGAAGCTTTAAATAATGATAATGTAAAAGCTATGGGATTTGATTGTGCTCTTCATTTAGCTGCATTCAATCCTTCACACCTATCCAGAGAGGTTATACCAGCAGAATATATAAAAGAACAGGAAGAAATCTTTACAGTGCAGGCTAAAAACCTGGGAAGGCCTGAAAAGGTTCTCGAAGGAATAGTGAAAGGGAAAATGAATAAGCATTTTGCTGAAATTTGTTTTCTGGATCAACCCTTTGTTAAAGATGATAAACAAAGTGTAACAAAAGTTTTGGAAGTTCTTTCTAAAGAAGTTGATTCTAAAATATCTGTAACTGAATTTATCTACTATAGAGTTGGTGAAGAATTTTAATTTACACAGAATAGAACCGCTTCTTTATAAGAAGCGGTTTTTTTATTTTGAGAGGCTACCTAAGGAGTTAACTATGGAATCCGTTTTAAACAATGCTGAAGGGAAAATGAAAAAAAGTGTTGAAGCCCTTGAAAGGGAGTTTAGCACATTTCGTACAGGTAGAGCCTCTGCAGCTCTATTTGATAAAATTAAAGTTGAAGCTTATGGACAACCTACTCCCCTTGCCCAGGCTGCTACAATTTCAGTACCTGAAGCAAGACTTGTTGTTATCCAGCCATGGGATAAAGGTTTATTAAGTGAAATAGAGAAAGCAATTCAAAAATCTGAATTGTCGGTAAATCCGAATAATGATGGAAAAGTAATAAGAATTAATATACCCCCTCTAACTGAAGAACGACGTAAGGAACTTGTAAAAGTAGCAAAAAATAGTGCAGAACAAAATAGAGTTTCTATTCGTAATATCAGAAGGGATGCCAATGATGAACTTAAAAAACTACAGAAAACTGGCGATATAAGCGAAGATGATGAAAAAAAAGCAACTGAAAAAATTCAGAAACTTACTGATTCTTTTATCAAGGACATTGGAGTAGTTCTAGAAGCCAAAGAAAACGAGATTATGGATATCTAGTTGAGTAGTACTCTAAAGCATATTGGTATTATTATGGACGGCAATGGGCGCTGGGCAACTATACGACAATTGCCGAGAACTGCCGGTCACAGACAGGGAATAAGCACTGCAAAAAAAATAATTAAAGAAGCAATAAAATTAAACATCCCCTGGTTAACGCTCTATGTCTTTTCTACTGAAAATTGGAAACGTACTAAAAAAGAAGTTGGATTCTTAATGAAATTGATTATTAACCACATGATTAACGAGGCGTCATTTTATAAAGAGAATCGAATAAGAGTCAGACATACTGGTAATATGGATGGTCTTCCTGAGAGTGTTCAGTACGAAATAAACAAATCTATTGAAAATACGAAAAATAATGATGCTATTACTGTTAATCTTGCCATTAATTATGGTGGAAGAGATGAGGTAATCCGATCTGTCAACAAGTGGATACAGGATAAAGACAATTTAAATCATACTTTAACAGAAGAGCTCTTAAAAAACTATTTGGATAATACCGACTTACCGGATCCTGATTTAATAATAAGATCCGCCGGCGATCAGCGCTCAAGCAATTTTTTACTGTGGGAGAGTGCATATTCAGAGTATTTTTACTCTGAAAAACTATGGCCTGATTTTACAGAGCAGGATCTTCTTCTGGCTATTTCTAATTTTGACAACCGTAATCGAAAGTTTGGAGGATTACAATGAGCCAGCTGACACAGAGGCTTTTACTCTTTTTTTTAGGAATACCACTACTTATTGGTATAATAGTATTCCTACCCATGTACAATCATTTAGTGTGGAATATTATTATGATTCTTGCATCTATAGCAGGTGCATCAGAGTTATTTAAAATGCTCAATAAAAAATTTGATTTAACTTTGAGAAAGCTTCCTCTAGCAGGAGCTTATCTACCTGTTGCAGCATATTTGGAAGTAACAGGCCTTGTTACTTCTGGATTTATAGGAATGGTTCTTATAATAATTATAAGTATTATAATGACACGTGAAGTTTTACTTAAAGATAAATTAGATATTGATAAGGTTATTTCAAGATTTATGGCTTCTACTATGATACTGATTTATCCTGGACTTTTTATGGCTTACACTATTAAAGTTTCAATGTTTTCGGAAGCAACTTACCTTATATTATTATTTTTAATACTTATTTTTACTAATGACAGTATGGCCTTTGTTACAGGTAGTATTTTTGGACGAAAATCTACAAATCTTTTTCTTGTAAGTCCTAATAAAAGTGTTGTAGGATTCATTGGTGGTATCTTTTTTACAATTATTACTGGTTTATTTTTTAGATTAATATTTCCTATTCCCATCTCTTTTTGGCAGATGATGTTACTTGCTGCTGCCAGTACTATAAGTGCTAACACTGGAGATCTTATTGAATCTGCTATTAAACGTTCTGCTGATGTAAAGGATGCAGGTAATTTAATGCCAGGTCGAGGTGGTATTCTGGATTCAATAGACTCAATTCTTTTCAGTGCCCCAATTTATTATTATATTCTATTAAAAATACTTAACTAGGTAATAAAATGAGAAAGAAAATAATAATCCTGGGAGCTACAGGTTCTATAGGTAGAGGAACTCTGGATGTTGTCAGAAAAAACAGAGATAAGTTTGAAATTTCTGCAATTACCGCACATACAAACCTAGAAGAACTAATTAGCATTTCGTATGAATTTGATATTCCTGTTCTTGTACTAAGTGGAGTTGAATCTAATAATTCACAAATTAAATATTCAGGAAATGACAGTATTCTTACTATGTTAAAAAATACAGAAGCTGATATTGTAGTTAATGGGATAGCTGGATCAGATGGCCTTGAGCCTTCTATTATTTCACTACAAAACGGGAAAAACCTTGCTTTAGCTAATAAAGAAACTATAGTAATGGCTGGAAAGCTTATTGTGAATTTGGCAAAAAGCCATGGAAGAAAAATACTCCCGGTTGATTCTGAACACTCTGCCATATTTCATTTACTGGAAAATAGAGACTTAAAAACAGTCAAAGAAATTATTCTAACAGCATCCGGCGGTCCATTTCGACAAACCCCTCTTAAAGATTTCACTAAAATTACCCTCCAGGAAGCACTAAAACACCCAACATGGGAAATGGGGAAAAAAATTACTATTGATTCTGCAACAATGGCAAATAAAGGGCTCGAGGTAATAGAAGCTCATGGACTTTTTTCACTTCCTGAAGATAAAATAAAAGTTCTTATTCATCCTGAGAGTAGAGTTCATTCACTTATTAGAACTACAGATAATTCAATGTTTGCTCAAATTAGCAATCCGGATATGAAAGTTCCTATTGGTAATGCTCTATTCTATCCTGACTTAATGGAATCTACCTTCGGAGATCTTAATCTTGCAGAGAAATCTTTAACATTTTATGAAGCTGATTATAAAAGGTATCCACTTCTAAAATATGCCTACGAAACAATAAAGTATGGGAAATCATACTCTATAGCATATAATGCTTCCAATGAAATTTCGGTAGGCTATTTTTTAAAAAATCAAATTAAGTTTACAGATATTTCAAATATAGTTTCTAATATTCTGGAAAAAAACTGGTCTGCAGAACCGGAATCATTTGAAGAAATAATCGAAATTGATCAAATTGTAAGAAAATCAACAAAAAACTTTATCGAAAAGAGAATTAGGAAATAAGAATGTTATTAACAATATTAATTGGATTTCTAGGACTGGATATTGTAGTACTTGTCCATGAATTGGGTCACCTCTTTGCAGCAAAACTAATGGGTATTAACGTAGAAACCTTTTCAATAGGAATGGGTAAAAAATTGTATTCTATTTATTTCGGTGAAACTGAATATTGTATTAGCATATTCCCTATTGGTGGATACTGTAAAATGAAAGGTGAAAAGCAGTTTAATAAAGCTATAAGAGAAAAAGCAAGTTCTATTGTCTATGAAAAAGGTTCTATTTTCTCTGCTACTCCTATTAAAAGGATTTTAACTTATTTTGCAGGACCTCTATTTAACATAATCTTTTCAGTAATTGTTCTCTCAATAATATGGTCAGCCGGTTTTTCTTTTAATACATATAGTAATAAAGTAATCCTTTTATCAGATTATCCGGAAATTTTTGAATCACATAATAATCCTGCAGATGAATCAGGATTAATGACTGGTGATAAAATTATTAGTATAGATAACATAACTATACAAAATTATTCAAACCTTCAGGATATTATATATGGTTCTGCTGGTAAAGAATTATCCATAGTTGTTGACCGTAATTCAAATGAAAGGACTCTATCCATTACCCCTGTTCTTAATAAAGAGACAGGGGCAGGACGCATAGGAGTATCACCATGGGTCGATGCAGAAGTCAAAAGTGTTGTTCCCGGGTCTTCAGCAGATATTGGAGGACTAAAAACGGGTGATATCATAAAAGCTGTTAATAATATTCAGGTAGACAATCATCTTGATATATATATGGCCATGACAGCTCGACCTGAATATCTTATACTTAGTATTCAATCAGAATCAGGTAATAGAGAGATCTCACTTGTACCAATATATATGGATGAAGGTAAAACTGATCTGGGTATTATTTATAAAACACTCAGCATCGAACAGGAAAAACTAAATATACTTTCTGCAATCAGGAAAGGAAGTATAGAGACATATAATACATTTGCAATGACAGTAAAAAGTATCTATCTACTGTTTGCTGGTGTTGATGTAAAAAAAGCTGTTTCCGGACCCATTCGTATTAGCTATTACGTAGGAGAGGTAGCTTCTAATAGCTTTAAAGAAGGCATTAAAACTGGATTTACTACAATATTTCGATTCCTCAGCATGATCAGTGTAGCTCTTGGATTTGCAAATTTACTTCCAATACCCATATTTGATGGAGGATTGATACTATTTACCAGTATTGAGCTAATTAGAGGAAAACCTTTAAAACCGAGCATATTTTACAGATATCAAAGTTTTGGATTTTTTTTAATACTTATAATTTTTTTTATGACTACTTATAGTGATATTTCTTTTTTATTTTCAAAATAGTAAATAGAGGATGAACAATGGAAAAATTAAACTGTTATTGTGGTAAAAGTTTTGAAATTGAAGTTAATAAAACTATAGACTTATTTGAGAATCCTATATTTGCAGATCAAATAATAAGTAGTAAATTTATGGAATACCAATGTCCCTCATGCAATAAAACTCTA
>JAQIBN010000061.1 GCA_027859095.1 Spirochaetia bacterium
CTATCTAAGTAAAAACTATTATTCTTATCGACATAGCTTTAAAAAACTATAACATAGCATTACTTCTCGATTCAATAAAAGCAGGAACAATTCTTCTGGAATGTGGATATTGTAAAAACACTGAACTTAAGCTGCATGCAAGATACTGTAAATATTATTATCTACTTCAGATTATTATCCTCCGGGTTAGATGTTCAAAATGTGGGAAAACCCATTCACTCATTCCATCATTTTCATTTCCAGGCAGGAGCATAGGGATAGATGACATGGAGCAATTTCTTTTGAAAGTTAATAAGGAAAAGTCTGTGTATCAGGCAGGTAAAGAAGTATTTCCTGACTGGCAACAAACAAACTACATATACAAAGTCTTTAAGACATTTGGTGAATATGTTTTAAAAGCAAAAGTAATATTCCCATCAGCTGGTGACCATAATCTGAACGGGTTCGCATGGATACAATCGGTGGTAGGAAAGCAGGAACGAGTTCTTTATCATTTTAACCTCTACTGTCTGGAAAATAGGGTAAACTGTCTCTTTTGTACCCACACTCGATTTCTATGGTTAGAGAACAGGAGAGCGGGAGTAAGTTTTTCACATAGAAATGAGACTAATAATCTGGGGATCCCTGTTCTAAACTCTTCCTGACTACTTGTATCAGGAGGTAAAAGATGACAAGAGACGGAAAAGAGAAAAAACGGCGACTCATAAAAGATTTCAGATATGGAATTATTGCTGAACTAGTAAATCCATACTTAAAAAAACATGAATTTGTTGAGTTATTAAATGCAAAAGCTACGCGTGAATATGAAATACCATATTCAAAGAAAACAACAATAACAGCTGCCGCTATCAGGATCTGGATTAAGAACTATAAAGAGCATGGCGAAAATGGACTGCTCCCCCGAATACGAAAGGATGCAGGAAACCCAAAATCATTCAATGACAAGGAACAAAATGTTCTTCTTACTTATCTTGAAGAACATCCTGATGTTCCTGCTTCCACTGCTGTAAAAGTTCTCCTTAGAGAGGGAGAAATCAGGGCCAATATATCTCAATCAGCATTGTCCAGATTCATTGTTGCCAATGGCGTTATCAGATCTCAGAGAATCGCCCAGAAACAAAATGAGCGGCACCTGAAATATCAGTTCGAGAAACCATTGGAATGTATTCAGTCTGATGCAATGCATGCGTTCCCAGTTCCCTTTGGTGTGGAGGGGAAAATGAAGAAAGCAATCCTTATCGCTTTTATAGATGATGCTACAAGAAGAATCGTGTATTCCAGCTTTACTCATACTGAAAGATCATATGAGTTCGAAAAAGGGATTAAACATATCCTTAAAACCCACGGACATATTGGGAAGCTATACACAGATAATGGGTCAACGTTTGTCTCCGATCAAACAAAAAGGATTCTTTCTATCATTGGAATCCCTTTAATCCATTCAAGACCAGGGAAACCTGCCGGTCGTGGAAAAATTGAACGATTCTTTCGTACCGTAAGAGATCAGTTTCTCCGGCCATTAGAAAAACACTCGATTACAGGTCTATCGGATCTGAATATCCGATTTAAAACTTGGCTCGAAAGTGAGTACCACAGAAATCCTCATCGGGGTCTTGGTAGTCAGACCCCACTTGAATGTTGGATGAGTAAAGTTTCCTATATTATCCAGACAAATCAAAATATTAATCTTGATGATGTATTCCTTCATGAAGAATCAAGAAAAATATATAAAGACAATACCGTCTCCCTTCATGGAGTGCTTTATGAAGTTCCCGGAATGTTAGCTCTTAAGAAGATAAAACTACGATATGATCCTGTCTCTATGGATCCTGTTCTGGTTTACTTTGAAGGTAAATACATTGCCGATGCCAAAATCGTTGACAGTTATGCTAATTGCAGGATTGTACGGAATACACATTCCAAAACTATTACAGAATCTCAAGCACAATCAGCAGGCGGTTCCAGAGATAATACTCATGATATTAGAATTGCTTCCTCTCTCTCGGCTTCTCATGTTGGAGGTAGAAAATGACACAGAAACTCTTAAGCTTTTTCAATCTCCACCGCAATCCGTTTACAAAAGAAATTAATGAAAAAGAACTTGTCCTGTTTGATTCTTTTAATGAATCTGTAGATCACGTTAAAATGCTTATTGAAATGCATGGTATTGGAGTTCTGACTGGAAAATCAGGCTCAGGCAAAAGCTGTATTATCAGGAAAATTATCAGTGAACTGAATCCAGGGCTCTACAAGCCTATCTACATCTGCCATACTTCTGTCAGCCTCCTCGAGTTCTATTATCACCTGGCTCTTTCACTTGGAATAGAACCTACAATGAGAAAAGCCAAAATGTTTAAAGAGATCAAGGAAAGGATTATTCAATTAAACGGATCCCATAAAGTTCATCCAGTACTGTTCATAGATGAAGCACATCAGTTACGGAATGAAATCCTTGTTGAATTACGGCTTCTTCTGAATTTTGAAATAGATTCATTTCACGGTATGACCGTATTATTGTGCGGACAAGAGTCTCTGACAATGAAATTTGGGTTATCTGCCCTGGAATCTCTGGCGAATTCAATTACCATGAGCATTACTGCTGAAAACCTAAAAGAGGAAGAAACAATAATTTACATGGAGAAAAGAATCTCAGACAGCGGAAACTCCAGTCCAATATTCACTAAAAATGCTTATTCATTTATTCATCAGGCTACCGGTGGGAATCTTCGGATTATTGGTAACATTGCTTCTGCTGCCATGATGAAGGCTTTTAATTTGCAGTCTCATACTGTGGAAGCTGATCATGTTAAAATGGTTATCTCCAGATAATTCCCACTTTATTTTTACACGACCCGTTTTATTTTATTTTTAAAATAGAGCGGGTTTTTTATTTTATTGTGGGTGTAGATTTCTAATTATTATGCGGGTATATAGTTAAAAATAGAGCGGGTGCCTACAACTGCTAATATAAGGAGAAGAGAACTTAAAACTATCCACCAAAAATGCATAGTTAATAACATGACATTCTGCATTATCATTTTAAAATTGTATAATAAATTACATTATATTTCAAATTGTTGTACTATACATTTTTTTCTTTAAATATTTTCCATAACTATGAGGATGCTATGACCTGGTTGGAGAATCCTGATAACCTTCAGAGACATTAAGTAATAATACAAAAAGGACCGGTATATTTACCGGTCCAATTACATAATAAATATTTATTCCGGATAAATAAGCGCAAAATCTCTTTTTGCAGCAGCATCTGTCCATTCAACTGGTTTAAGTGACCAGTTTCCGATTGGTGCTGGTTCTACTGTACCTTCGTCTTCAATCCATTTCATTAAGTAATATCGAAGGTCTTTAATAGTAGATGACATTAGTCGACCATCTATTTCTGCCTTGGTTAATCCAGCGCCCTTTGTAAGGTGTCCGCCACCACCTGTACCCCTGTAAGAGTTTATTGCTACAAGGTATGTATCTGCCATACTAAAACTTCGGCCATCAGAGAATCCTGTAATCTCCAGTCTCTCACCTGCTGGTTTGGAAACATCTACAGTATAATTAATACCTGCTGCAGAATCATAATTATAATATCGTACAGCAAGGTCATATGAGTTATATCTATCATTCCAGATCAACTCACCAGCATCATCTCTTTTAAAGTTTAAAAGATTATCGTCGGTATTTTCCATTGTGTTCATCCAGCCGTCATATGAAAATTCCAGAAAATCTTTAATCTCTTTCCCTGATAATTCCATTGTATAAAGAAGATTTTCATATTTATAAAGGTTAAACATATCCCGAACGAATACATCACCTTCATTTATTGTTGCGATAAATGAGAGAGGAGCTGCAAAAGAAACATCTGCATCAGTAATCTCAAGCTGTATTCTGTGTATAAGATCTACAAAGGCAGAATCTCCGAACATGGCTTCCTTTGTAGAAATAGTTTTGGTAAAATTACCAATAGGTTTTGCAACATATTCCTTAACAGAGTCATAGGCTCCCTGAAATTCTGCAAGAAAGTCAGCATCTGCAGGAACGCCTTCCATCATTACAGTTTCACCCATAACAGATGTTCTAAAAGATTTTGCAGCATCATCATATGTAAAACTTACATTTGCTACAGCAACAGATCTTGCAGCATTAAGAGCACCGACAATTACAACTTCTTTACCTGAAGGATCTGTAACGGTCATATTTGTATCAGCATGATCATGACCGGTAAAGATAACATCAAAACCTGGAACAAATTCTGGAACAAGGACAGAAGCATTTTTATTCAGCACTTCATCTTTTGTACCACCACTATATGTATAATCAACTCCAGAATGGAAAAGTCCTACCAGTAAGTCAGGATTTTCTTTCTCCATAACAATCGGAACCCATTTTTCAGCTGTTTCTACCATACCTTCAAATCTTATACCAGTCCAAATATCTTCAGGAAGCCAGGTTGCTATACCAGGAGTAATCATACCAAGAACAACAATCTTAGCTCCATTTCTATGAATTACTGTATATGGTTCAAAATATTGTTCACCAGTATCGGCATGAACGGCATTAGCTGCAAGCCATGGAAAATCGAATTCCTTTACTATTTGGTCATATACTGGGTGACCTGCTTCAATATCATGGTTTCCAACAGATCCAGCTTCGTAACCCATATAGTTCATGACCTGTGCCTGGATATGCGCTTCACCAGTGTCTTCGAAATTGTAGTAGTAGACAACAGGTTGTCCCTGAAGAATATCACCATTATCAAGAAGTACAACGTCCTGATCAAGTACAGCTCTTTCTTCATTTACATATGTCATTACCTGTGCCAATGATGTTGCTGCCGGCTTGTCGTTAATAAAATCATATGGAAAAATAGCTCCATGCACATCAGATGTTGACACCAGCTTTAGTTCAAAACTTTTTGGTGGATCCATTGCAGGTCCAGTCTGACAAGCAGTAAAGAAAGTGAGTGCTGCTACAGAAAGTACCAGCACTGTAATGAGTAATCCTTTTTTCATTTTCATCTCCTTAAAATTTAAATATAGTTTACCATAGTTAGAGTATATTGCAAGTCAAAATGTTAAAATATTAACTTTTTGACCGTGAAAATATATCTTTGAGAGTAAAGCTGTACAGGTTAAAGAATAATTTTAACCTCACCATTTTAAAACACAAAATAGAGTTAATATTTTAAATTATCTGTTCATCCTGATACATTCTAAAAACATTTGCCCATATGTTTGAAGCTTAACCTTCCCTACACCATTTATATTCAAAAAAGATTCTCTGTTTTCTGGCAATTTTACACACAACTCTCTTAAAGTTTTATCAGAGAAAATCATGTATGGAGGAAGGCCTTTGTCCCGTGCAATATTAAGTCGCAGTTTTTTAAGAATATCAAAAAGCTCTTCATCCCCCTTGCCAAAATACACAGTCACTTTAGATTTTTTTTCTTTATGTCTTTTTACTACTGAAAGGGCTTTCTTTCCATACAAAACTGCTTTCCCTCTCTCAGTTATCTTGAGTACCCCGTAATGATCCTCATCTCTAAATAGACACTTCTGACCAAGAAGTTCATCAATTATTCCATGCCAATACTTTTTACTTTCGTTTTTTCCAACAGCATAGGTAGGCAATTCATAGTGTCCATATTCACGTACCCTTGCAGTATCAGCACCTCTAATAATATCAATTATATAAGTTATTCCAAATCTTACATCCATTCTTTTTATAGCAGATAAAACTTTCTGAGCATCTACAGTTCCATCAACCATTTCAATCTCATCATTACAAGAATCGCACATTCCACAGTTGCCCGGATACAATTCATCAAAATAAGATAAAAGTTGCTTTCTCCTACATACACCAGTTTCTGCATAGGAAATCATTTTAGATAAGTTTATTCGGGCCCGCTTCTGCTCATCAGGATCATCAATATTCCGAATATGATATTGTATTTTCCCTGAATCACCTCTGCTGTAAAGAAGAAGGCAATAAGAGAGTTCACCATCACGCCCTGCTCTACCTGTTTCCTGGTAATAACTTTCAACACTTTTAGGAAGATCCCCATGGATTACGAAGCGAACATTAGACTTGTCTATTCCCATGCCAAAAGCTATAGTAGCAACAATAATATCAACTTCGTCTTTCTTAAATAAATTTTGATTTTTTTTCCGGATATTATCAGCAAGACCAGCATGATAGGGAAGAGCAGAAATTCCATATTCTTTTAAAAAAACTGCTGTCTTTTCAACATCTTTTCTTGTTGATCGATAAATAATCCCTGAGTCCCCCTGATGCTCCCTTACAAACTCCAGTATCTGGGAATTGGCATTGGATTTACGGGCAATTCGATAGTATAATTCCTTCCTGTCAAAAGAAGCACGAATGCACAAAGGTGACTTCAATTTTAAATGACTAATAATATCTTCCTGAACCTTTTTTGTTGCTGTTGCTGTAAAAGCAGAAATTATAATATCAGGAAAATGATTCCGCAGGCTGGATAGGGATAGATATTCCGGACGAAAATCATGCCCCCATTCAGAGACACAATGAGCTTCATCAATAGAGATATGACTAAGTTTAACTCTTTGAAGCCTGCTAATAAACCCGTCAACAGCAAAACGCTCAGGAGCGATATAAAGTAATTTTAATTTTCCATTTTTCAACTCAGATAAAACATTATCAGCATCTTCAAAAGATAAAGAGCTATTTATAAACCCTGCAGAAATTCCATTTCCCCTTGCAGAATCAACCTGATCTTTCATAAGTGCAATAAGAGGGCTAATAACAACTGTTAGCCCAGGTAAAATCATTGCCGGAAGCTGATAACAGAGGGACTTACCTCCGCCTGTAGGCATGGCCGCAAAAACATCCCGTCCCTGTAAAATTGAATTAATAATATCTTCCTGATTTGCTTTAAAGGAAGAATAGCCAAATGTAGTCTGTAGTACAGGTTTTATATTATATTCCATATTTATTATTCTCAGACCATTTCCCCTGCATCATTTAATATCATTTTGTTGTTCTCAATATATCCAAATAATTTTTCCCTGTTTTGTGTGCAAATTGTAATAAAATATAATCCTGCTTGAGAATAATCATAACCTTGGAGTCGAATTGAATGTCTATGATGCTTATCTGGATCAAACCTCAGATATCTATCCTTACTTCACCTGTTTCATGTTCACTTATCCAGTTTTTAACATCCCTGAAAGGATATTGTTCAAATATGCCAAAGGCATTTAGTTTTTTTATTTTTAATTTCGAGAAAACAGGAACACTTATTCCACATAAAAACTTTGTTAAATTTAAAAGAGAAAATTGATCTCCTATTGCATTATTAAATTCCCTACTAATTTCATTAAAACTAATCTTTTCAAGTGATTCAAGCTCTAATGATTTTTCCAACACAGCTTTTCCTGATTTACAGAAAGAACAATGTCCACAATTTTCTTTTTCTAGTATCTCGCCAAAATACTCTGACAGCTTTCTGGAAATACATGAATTACTTTCAAAAAAACTTATCATATTTTGTATTTTTTCAATTCCCTGATCTTCTCTAAGTTTAAATAAATTAAATATTTTTTCTGTAACAATTTCTATATCAAAAGATTTAGTTTCTATACTGTATACTTCAATAGCTTGTTTTGACTGTAGCTCAATCCAACCTTTTTCATCAAAATATTCCAGTGCTGTAATAATTCTTCTGCGATCAGTATTATAGCTATTTTGTATGGCCTGGATATCTACATAAGTCCAGGTCTTTTTTGAATTAGAATTATTTATAATGGCTTTAACAAACTCTTGTCGTTCTCCTTCAAATTTTTCCAGAATCTCTATAGAAGGAAAATTATATTTAAATGAATATTCACTAAAAAATGTATATTTAGGTTTAACAATACCCTCAATATCCAAATATACAAGTAATGTTTTTAATGGAAGTATTCTAATATTTAATTCATTTGACAGGGATAACGGCTTAACCTCCAGAACTAATCCGTTATTATTCTTAATATGACTTAATAATTTATAGATTGATTTTTTCTCAGGTGTATCTCCATAGATAAAATTTTCCAGAATATTAATGCTGTCCATATTTGCCATAACCTCACAAAGAGAATTTTCCCCATCCCTCCCGGATCTGCCAATTTCCTGACTATAGCTTTCTATTGACTTTGGAAGATCATAATGGATAACTCTACGAATATCCTTTTTATCTATACCCATACCAAAGGCTATAGTTGCAACTACACAATCCAGGCTTCCACTCATAAATTTATTCTGGATAATATCCCGTTCTTCATTTTTCATTCCAGCATGATAATGGTGTGCATTTATACCATCTGAGCAGAGTAAGTTTGAGATTTTTTCTGAAGTTTTCTGCAGTGTTACATAAACTATGGTTGCTTCTTTTGGTGATTCGGCAATTCGATTAATAAGATACTTGTTTTTATTTTTTTCCTTTACAGGACTAATCTGTAAAAAAAGATTTTTTCTGTAAGTTCCTGTAATTGTAATATTTTCCCTGGGAACTCGTAATTTTTTACCCATATCGGCTACAACCTGATCCGTAGCTGTAGCGGTTAACAATAATACTTGTTTTATTCCAAAGTCTTTCTGATAGTCAGATAACTTCAAATATTCAGGTCTGAAATTATGCCCCCACTCGGAAATACAATGAGCTTCATCTATGACCAGGAGAGAGATTTTCATCTTTTCAAGATTATAGCGGAACCTCTCATTCTTAAATCGTTCCACAGAGATCATCAGTATTTTCAATTCTCCGTGGATCGCTTTTCCAATGATTTCATTGTACTCATCTCTCTCCAGAGTTGAATCAAGACGGGCAGCCGAAATATTATTTCTTAAAAGAAAATCCAACTGATCTTTCATTAAAGAGAGCAAGGGAGAGACAACAAGGGTCAAGTTTGGGAACAGTACACCAGGCAATTGATAACAAAGGGACTTACCCGCGCCTGTTGGAAAAATAGCTGCAGCAGATTCTCCGCACATAATTTTTTCAATAACTTCTTTCTGCCCCGTTTTAAAAGAAGTAAATCCAAAGGATTTCTGTTATTGTTTTTCGAAAACAGGTTCGTCTGTCAAACTTTTCTCCTTATTAATCTAGCTGCAAGAATATCAAGCAGGTTTTATTTTTTCTAGTAGTTTATACAAAATTAGTGAACTCTATTTATATATATGGAGGAATTTGCACTATTGCTTCAAGAATAAGCAATTATATGAGAAAATTACTATTTTTAGATTCCTAATCTATTAATCAGTGCTTCCAGATAACGTGACTTAAGCTGCTTACTTGCAAGAACCTGCTTTAATGGAGGAAGTTTTAGAATTACACCCAGAACACCAGCCAAAGCACGATGACTCCATAATACCTGGTTATCAAAAATAAGATTCTGTAGTTTACCACGTTCAATGGCCATTACTACCGCTCTGTGAGTTCCATTAAGGGGTGTGAGAACTCTGGTCGGCCGTGATTTAAGGAGAATACTTTTATTTGTACAAGCTCTTACACAAAGCCCACAGCCCAGACATATATCTTCATCTAATTTCGCCACTTTCATATTAGGGTTTGCCGGATTATTTGCTGATACTAAGGTCATCGCTTCTACAGGACAGGCTGACACACATTGCCCACATCCCTTGCATGCAGATTCAGAGACAATAGGGATAAAGTTTGTGGTATGAACAGGGTTGAGTATTGAAAACCGTCTTGCTGCAATCATGGCTTCACAACAGCACCCGCAGCAATTACAAATAAAACTAACCTTCTCTCTTACATTCTCTCCAAACTGAACCAGATTATAATCATAAGCTTTTTGAAGCAAATCATGACACTCATGCTTATCAATAGACCTGGCAGTACCATGCTTTGTTGGGATGCCGCTACATTATTAAATGTCATACATATATCCTGGGGTGCATCACAGGCTCTACCCAAATGCTCCATTTTATGACGGCAATAGCAGATCCCTACACCAATGTGGGTAGCAGTATTTATTACTTCCGAGGCTCGTTCATAATCTAAGACATATAGTGCATTTTCATTAGATAAAGACGATTCCAGCACAAAGGTACGTCCTAACTGGGTTTCTCCTTTTGTAAATAAATCTCTTATAAAGTCTTCTTCCACATTCATATATTCATAAAAAAGCTCACTTAAATATTTTTGATCAATATCTTTTCTTCTTCGCATTAAAGAAAATTCAAAAAAACCAGCCATAGGTGGTGGCAGAGCATAAACAGACTGTCCATTACGATCCATATCAACAAGAATACTCCGTCCTGCTAATTCATCTAAGACCTTCCGACTCCTGTTAAGATCCATTTTCCAGATACGACTTGCTTTTTCTGCAGTAAATGGCCTTATGGGTAGTTTCGAAACCAAGCCGGCTTCTTTTTCGTTAAAGAGTGTAGATAAGATTTTAAATAAAAGTTCAGAAGGAGGAGCTCCCTGAGGGAAGAGATTTAATCTGTCTGATAACCTGGAATAACTGGATTTAATTGTATTATGAGCCATCTCTAACCTACTTTTTTAATCATATATCCTCTCTTTTCTGATTGCAAGGAAAATATTATTACAATTTTGGCAGAAAACAATTTCTAATTCTAGTTAGGGAAAAATCCATCCCAGATTTTCCTCTCATTTGTCTTCGCAATATCGCCCATTCCTGCAGCCCAGTTTATAGAGTAGGCAACCGCAACATAATGAAGACCAGCCTCCCGGGCAAGGACTGTTTCAGTAGCTCCTGTCATTCCCACATGATCAGCACCCCACATTTTATACATCTTTATCTCTGCAGGTGTCTCAAGTCGAGGCCCATTGGTACAGAGATAAGTACCACTTTTTGCCATTGAGAGATTCCGTTTCTTTGCTGAAGCCAGTATTTTACTGCCCAGATCACCGCAGTAAGGTTCATCCATTGGAGTGTGTTTTAGGCCTGACTTACCCCCGTTGTAGAAAGAATTTATTCTACCCTGAGTTGCATCTATAAACTGTGTTACTAGACCGAATTCTCCTGGAGGAACAAGATCTGTTATGGAGCCGACAGCATAAATCGCCAGGACTCTGTCAATTGCAAGATTTTTTAAAGCCTGAATGTTTGCCCGGTAATTAATCATATGAGGAGGAATACTATGATCAGTCCCATGGCGAGAAATGAAGTAAAGATCTTCCCATTGTCCCGTGCCCTTCATAACGACGACAGGTCCAAACTCGGTTTCTACAGTCTCCTCTACTGTCTGAATCCCTTCAATGCTATAGACTCCAGTACCTCCAAGAATTGCTGCTCTCATAACTTAGGCTCCACATTGATCTTAAAAGCTTTTTCAAGCCCGTATGGTGATATCAACCCTTTTGGCGTTATTATTCCTGCAATAAGATAAGGTGGAACAATATCAAAAGCAGGATAATAGGCCTTCATATCTTCTCTTGTTGTAAGAATTCCTTTAATCATTTTTACTTCTTCCGGATCTCTTTCTTCAATGATTATGCCTTCCCTTCCGCTTCGGGACATATCCGGGTCTATAGCAAATGGGAAGTAAGGAATTCCATGATAATTAGCGCAAACTGCATTTTGAAAAGTACCTATTTTATTAGCGGCCCATCCATCTCTGGTGACTATATCAACTGCCGTCATGTATTTTTGAACCTTTCCCTGAGACATGATAAATGCACACATACTGTCTGTAATTAGGGTAACGTCCGCGCCAATTTCCATTAGACAAGGGGCTGTTAATCTAGCTCCCTGAAGGTAGGGGCGTGTTTCCGGAGAATATACTTTTATTTTCTTACCCTGCTCCAAAGCAAGGGCTATGGAAAGAATAAAAGCTGTTTCTGCAAAACACATAGTAAGTACACCGTCACCATCTTCGATTATACCAGAGCCTATCTCTGCCATTGCAAATGAGTTTTGTTCATACTCTTTCTGAAAATCATCTATAAAGACATTTACAGCGGGTTCAAGGAGATTTCCCTCTTCTATTTCTTTACAAACAAGATCTACAAGAAATTCAAGTATTCTTGCCATACTTGTATTTGTAGGTCGGGTAATTTGAAGACGTTCTTTTGCTTTTATAAAGAGATCAGCAGTTCCAGCAATCTCCCCCCGATCTACTTTTCCGGCAAGAAACTGTATTGCTACCATAGCAGAACGCACTGGACCCCCCCCTGAGTTACCATAGTTTCAATTGCAACAGCAACTTCTTCAATACTATGACATACTACAAACTCTTTATTTAGGGGATAAGCTCGTCTGTCTCCTATTAAAACAACATTGTTTTCAATTCGGGCAATATTTGTGTTTTTAAGTATAAATGGCAAATAATCGTCTATATTTTTCCCCACGGAATAGCTCCTTTCATATTACTTTGTATAAATTAGTGATATCCTACAAAGTGTCTATTTAGATTTTCCTGCTCTTCTTCCGTTCATCCCTTCCAGAGCATTCTGGGTGAGTTCAGATGCCCCAAAAGTTGCATAGGGTGCGCATTTAATCCCCAATAATCTTTACTGCCAGGAGTAATAGCTATTAAACCCTTTTCCCTGTTATATATTGAAATATTTCCCCCTGTCCCTACAACAAGGCCGCTGTCAAGCATTAGTTTTGCATACTTAACAACAGCAGTCCTTTCTGCTTCAATTAACATTAGATCCTCCACTAAGTTGTGTTGCTACACAAAACACATAATTTAAGTATTGTAACTTTAAAAATTCCTGTTGTAAATAAATATTTTAAATATTGATGGGCTGCCATAATCAGGAATTGTATCTTGCCTTAATCCAGGTGTTGTCAGACTCATCTGCATGATGGTAGGAAAACCCCAGGTTCACTGCCGGTACAACCAGGCTAATTGAAGACCCTTACTTTGTATTTCCCTAAGGGTCTCCTCCAGGAGGATAGAAAATGCACTCCCCTTCTCGCGGGCAGCTGCTCTGTTTCGAGAACAGCTCCCTGAAAGGGTTTATTTTATAAGCGAGGGTCATTTGTGAATTCATGCCCTACAGTACATTTTTTTGAAATCTCAATCAAGCTTAAGGGAAAATTCTGCATATCATTTTGGGGGTAGTGAAAAATAGAAGGTTGCGCCTTCGTTCAAAATTCCTTCCGCCCAAACTTTGCCGCCGTGTTTCAATATAATTTTACTGACTATTGCCAGGCCAACACCGGTCCCTTCGAATTCCTTGTCGCTGTGCAGCCTTTGAAATACTCCATACAATTTATCGGCATATTCCATATCAAAACCGGCTCCATTATCCTTCACATAATAAACAACTTTATCATCCTTTATAAAGCTGCCAACTTCGATATTGGCTTCTTCACGATACCTGGTAAATTTGACAGCGTTGGATAAGAGGTTTGTAATGACATATTTTATCAAGGCAGCATCTGCCTGTGCCAAAGGCAGGTGTAAAATTTTAAAATCGATGTTCCGCTCTTTACAAAAACCAGTAACTTCATTAAACGACTCAGCAAATAATTTATTCATATCGATTGTTCTTTTTACTACATCTTTTCTGCCCAGACGGGAAAAGGATAGAATATCATCAATCATCATACCCAGAAGTTTTGTTCTGTCCAATATCACGTTGATCAGTCTTTTACCTTCATCGTCAAATTTGTCGGTATATGTCTCGTAGATAATATTGGTGAAGCCGGAAATAGCCCTCAGGGGGGCTCTGAGATCGTGGGAAACGGAATAAGAAAAAGATTCCAGATCTTTATTGGACTGTTCTAACTGACAGGTTCGTTCCTCCACCCGCTCTTCCAGTTCTTCGTTCATTTGCTGAATTTTTATTTCGGATCTCTTGCGGTCCGAAATATCTACTGCCACCAGCACCGCTCCCTGAATGGAACCTTCTCGCTCTAAAAGAGCGGAACCTGAGAGGAGAGCCGGGATTATCAGCTTTTTTTTAGTCACAAGATTTACTTCTATTTTTTTAAAAGTAAAATTTGTTTTATTTTGAGATTCATCATAATTATTTAGAGAATTCAACCAGTTGGAATAAATATCATTTTCAAATAATTTCCCAAAGTGGGAATCAATCATTTCTTTATGTTTATACCCCCAAAGTGAAAGAGCAGCTTTATTAACGGTTTTCATCACCCCGTCTAATGACAATACAATTATAGAGTCATTAACAGACATTAAAATACTTTCCAGGTAGTTTTTAGATTTTTCCAATTCCAGTTTTTCCAGCAGTTCTTTCTTTTGCTCGTCGAGCTTCAAAAAAATCTTCACTTTGCTGATAAGGTAATAGGGATTATATGGCTTGATAACGAAATCGACCGCACCGGCTTCATAACCTTTAAAAACATGATAATCATCTGAATAAACTGCCGAAAGAAAGATCAGGGGCAGGTGTTTGGTTTTTTCTTCGCTCCGTATGTATTCAGCCAGTTCATAACCGTCCATTTCCGGCATTTGAACATCCACGACAACCATGGCAAAATCGTGATTGAGAGTTGCTTTCAGCGCCTCATTGCCGCTTTCCGCTCGAATGATTTCTACCTGTATTTCCTGTAAAACCTTCTCAAGGGTGATAAGATTTTCAACTTTATCGTCAACAATCAATATCTTCTGTTTTTGTTCCATTTGTGTCCTCCACAATAATCATTCTGCCCTTTTATCAACTCCAGATAAATTTATCAGAAATTTATTGATTTCGCTTAAAGTTAATATTTTATCTACAGCGCCTGTATCTACAGCAGTTTTTGGCATCATCGGGTATTCTGCCGCCTTCGGATCTTCTGCAATCGTTAGTCCTCCGAAGTTTTTAATCACCCTTATACCATTCGCACCGTCGATGCTTGCACCTGTTAATATAATCCCGATTAAATTGCCGCTCCAGGCATAGGCAGCGCTTTCAAACATTGCATCGATGGAGGGTCTGGAATAATTCACCTTTTCATCATTCGACAGTGATATCGTTTCGTTTCGTTCCAGCAGCAGATGATAATTGGGTGGTGCGATATAGATATTGCCGGGTTTTATCTTTTCTTTATCCATTGCTTCCTTCACAGGCAGTAAAGTAATTCTATTTAGAATCTCTGCTAAGTAACTGTCCTCCGATGGATTAAGGTGCTGGGTTACAATAATAGGAATGGGAAAATCAGCTGGCAAATTTGAAAATACTTTTATAAGAGCTTTTAATCCGCCGGCAGAAACCCCGATTGCAACAGCCTCATATTTCTTTTCTTTTATATTAGTGGTCATTTGTTTTGTTTAAGCACTCAGGTAAATATTTTCTTTGAAAAATTTTTGCGCTATCCTCAATAGATTCATATTCTTTATCTTTTTCCCAAAAAAGCAGACTCTCTTTATTTCCCAGACAAAGAAACCCTCCCGGGACAAGACTATAATCAAAAAGATTAAGTGCCCTATTTTGCAGGGTGTTATTAAAATAGATCAAAACGTTGCGGCAAAGTATCAGATGCATTTCCCCAAAGGAATGGTCTGTTACCAAATTGTGATTGGCAAAGGTGATTTTTTTCTGAAGTGATTTATCAATAACGATGGAATCATATTTGGCATGATAATATTGGGAGAACGATTCGGAACCACCGGCTTTCTGATAGTTCTGAGTACTTTGTTTTACATTTTCCAGATTGTAGATTCCCTGTTTGGCTTTTTCCAGAGCCTCATCGTTAAAATCCGTGGCAAAGATGGTTGCCCTGTTGTATAGTCCTTGTTCCCTCAAGAGAATTGACAGGGAATACACCTCTTCACCCGTGGCGCAGCCGGCATGCCAGATTTTGATGAACGGATAGGTTTTGAGTACCGGAAAAACCTTCTCCTTCAGCACTTTGTAAACACCTGGATCACGAAACATTTCAGTTACTGTTATGGAAAATTCCCGCACCAGGGTTTGAAAAAATAATTCGTCATGCAGCAGGGCGGGGATCATCTGGGAAATTGATTTATATCCGCTTTTTATCAGGAACTGTCTTGCTCTTCTTTCTACCGAGGCTCGGGAATAATCACGAAAATCATAACCATAACGTTGATACATGGCTTCCAGTAAAAGTGATATTTCCAGGTTTTCGATGTCTTGAATTTTCATATTTCCATTTCTTACCGATACAGCCATACCCGCATCATAGAGAATAACCTGTTCACATCTACAGGCTTGGGCAGATAATCACTTGCGCCTACTGCGATACAATCTTCGTAATCTTTTTTCATGGCTTTGGCAGTGAGAGCAATAATGGGCAGCTTGTAGAATTTTTCCTGGGCTCGGATGCGTCTTATAGTTTCATAACCATCCATTTCCGGCATCATAATATCCATCAAAACAAGATCGATATCAGGTTCTGTCGTTAAAATTTCCAGTGCCTTTAAGCCGTCTTCTGCCTTTAACAGGTTAAAACCTTTATCACTTAATAACTTTGATAAGGCAAAAACGTTCCTCATATCATCATCAACGATCAACACTTTCTTGCCTTTAAACATCTCCTCGGCATTGTGCAGATCTGCTATCATTTTACGCTTCTGCTCGGGCAGCTTATCCACCATTCTGTGCAGGAATAAAGATGTCTCATCCATCAGTCTCTCTTCTGATCGTACTCCCTTGATAATGATTGATTCAGCATAGTTGCGCAATTCAGATTCTTCTTCCCTGGTTAGATCCTTCCCTGTATAAACTATAACAGGCGGAATAACAATTTTCATTTCCTCCAGGGTTTTTAATAATTGAAATCCAGTCATATCCGGAAGCCCCAGATCAAGAATAATACAATCATATTTATGTAACCCGAGTTCTCTGATTACATCGGCTCCGGATCTTGCAACTGTGCTGTGAACATCTCCGTTGCCGATTAATTTAATGATACTCTCGCTGAGTTTTTTATCATCTTCAACCACTAATAAATCTTTGATGCGCTTTTTGGAAAACTCTTCAAGCTTTTGAAAAGCTACATCCAAATCTTCTTTTTTAGCCGGTTTTGTTAAGTAACCAACCGCTCCTTTTCTGAATGCTTCAATGGTAGAATCTTCAACAGACATAATATGCACAGGGATGTGCCGGGTATTCGGATTATTCTTTAATGTATCAAGGACAGCCCAGCCGTCAATGCCCGGGAGCTGGAGATCTAATATCACGGCGGCGGGAAAATATTTCTCTGCAAGTTCAATTCCCTCTTCCCCGGTCAATGCCACCAGTCCGTCATAACCCTTTTCTCTGCATTGATTAAGAAGGAGTTTCGCAAATTTTGGATCATCTTCAATGATTAGAAGAATATTATTATTCCCCTTCTTAAGTGATTCCCGGTCGTCGGGGATTTTATCCTGTACTAAATTCCGTGATTCCTTTTTGACTTGATATTCCCTGAAGGGTTCATTAGTTATTTTTGCAAAAGGGCTCACTGTCTTTCTGGGAGCCTCCAGTTGTTGCGGAAGATAAATCGTAAACGTTGACCCTTTCCCCTTTTCACTCTCCAGCTGGAGCTCTCCGCCCAACAAATTAGCCAGTTCCCGTGATATGGAAAGTCCCAATCCCGTACCACCGAATTCCCTGGAAGTTCCGCCTTCTGCCTGTTGGAATGCTTCAAAAACAATTTTTTGTTTATCCGGAGAAATTCCTATACCGCTGTCTTTTATCGCAATGGCAATGCTGTTCTCAGAGGAAAGTCCGCTTCTTGATAGATTCACACTTTCATTGGGCAGATAAAATTTAACTGTGACTCCGCCTTTTTTTGTGAACTTGACAGCATTAGACATGAGATTCTTAATAATTTGCAGCAGCCGCTGGTTATCGTTCAGAATGCTTTCCGGTACTTTGGGGTCGATCTCGATCTTGAAAGAAAGCCCCTTTTCTTCCAGCATGTGTTTGAAACTGCTGCTTATATTTTCCGCAATATTTTTAACTTGAATCTGTTCAGGATGAATATCCATCCTGCCTGCTTCTATTTTGGACAGATCCAGTATCTCATTGATCAGCTGCAGCAGGTCATTGCCGCTTTTATAGATTACGTCCGCCGATTCTTTCTGGCTGCTGTCCATATTACCCTCTTTATTATCTGCCAACATTTTAGAGAGTATCAACAGGCTGTTTAAAGGTGTGCGCAGTTCATGGGACATATTTGCCAGAAATTCTGACTTGTATTTACTGGTTATGGCCAATTCTTCCGCCTTTACCTCAATATCTTTTCTGGCATCTTCAATATCCTTTTTCTGTCTTTGCAGGGATTCGTTCTTCTCTTCCAGTTCTTCGTTGGAAACTTCCAGTTCTTCCTGCTGGGCTTTCAGTTTTTCTTCCGACTGCTGCAGGAGTTGAGACTGTTCCTCCAGTTCTTCATTGGTTGTTCTCAATTCTTCCTGCTGGCTTTGCAGTTCTTCTGTCAATGTCTGTGATTTTGCCAAAGTCAGGGCAAGTTCATCGCGGTTTTTGGCGGTTTCGATATTAATGGCAATAGATGCCATAGCTTGTTCCAGGTATTCCATTTGAAGATCAGTAAAATCATTCAGTGTGCCAATCTCGATCACACCTTTCACTTTGTCTTCAAACAGAAAAGGAATCACGCAGATAAACTGTGGAATTCCCTCTCCCAGACCGGAAGTGATCCTGATGTAATCTTCGGGAACATTTTTCAGGAGGATCGCCTTCTTTTCCAGAGCCGCCTGACCGACCAATCCTTCACCGGGTTTAAATTTATTTGACAGGTTTTTGCGTTTCTGGTAAGCATAGCTGCTGAACATGGTGAGAACTGCTTCTTCGCCTGTGTTTTCAAAGAGATAGAAAGCACCGATCTTGGCATCGAGATAAGTGGTAATTTCCGTGATCACCCTGTTGCCGATATTAAGTAAATCCAGTTCTCCGCGCATCACGTCATTAATCCGCACGATGCCTGTTTTCAACCAATCCTGCTCCTGGGTTTCAATTTTTACTTTCAACAGAGAAGCCTGCATTTTCTGGGTAGCTTCGGCAAGTTTGCCGATTTCATCTGTACTTTCTATTTCTATCTTTGTATCGAGATTTCCATCAGCGATTTTATTGGCGACTTCCACCATTTTCTTTAAATTGGAAGAGATCAGTTTTGCGATCCATAATCCTGCTGCTAGACCAATGAAAACACTTAACAGGGCAATCAAAATGCTGATAGAAAAAGCTATTTTGTTATTCCTGCCAGCAATTGCTTTTTGGGCATTTAGGTTCTGATCGATATTATCAACCAGACTTTCCATTGCTGAGGCAGCACCATTATATGCTTCACTACTGATATTTTTAGCTCTCAAAACATCAGGGGCAATCAAATTCCTGAATTGGGAAACTGATACATTTGTATTATTCTCCAATTTTAATAATTCATTGGAAACTATCTGTATTACTTCATCATTTTTCCTAATAAATTCAGCGTAGCTCTTTTTGAATTTTTCAATATACTCCGTATTCTGGCTTTCAATTTGTGAAGACAACTGCTCCAGCCGGGTTTCCAGTTCGCTTTTAAACTCCGTAATTCTTGATGAATAAAAATCAATTTCATCTATTGAGTCAGAAAGAAGCAGTTTTTTTTCTGCCCGGTTAATTTCAACCAGGTTTCGATTGATTTGAGCTGCCAATTTGATATTTTCTGTTTTTATATCGACGATGAAATCAAATCGCTCTGTTGTGCTGTTCAGGAAATAAATTCCTACCAGGGAAATTACTAATAACATAAAAACCAACAATATAACCAGTGAAAGAATCTTTCCTTTGATCGAAAGATTTTTTATAAAATTCACAAAAGCCTCCCTGTTTAATAACAGTTGCTGTAACCTTTAAGTAAGGTTTTATGGCAGAAGTTTGTAGAACAACTGAATAAGTTAATGAATGGAAAGAGCATATGAGCAAAAAAAATCTATGCAAACGACATGACAGAAAGGAGGGTTTTGGATATCTTAGGTAGCAATAAATAATATATTATGCGTTACCAATACACTTCTTGCTTTAGGTTATACCTCTTAACATACAAAAAACCTATATATAAAGAAAATATACACATGGTAATCGAAGTTGTCCAGTAAAAAGTTTGCCACCATCTTGTAGATTTGACGGTTACCATGAAATGTGTTACATTTTTTTGAACATCTTTGTGGTGGAATGGTTCAACTGTGCAAGTTGTTTTCATTGGAATATCAAACAAAAATTCCACTATATATCAACAGTCAAATTGATCTTTGGAGTTGAAATGTCATGAATTTTCTGACTAAACCTTCTTTAATAGACTCAAATATGGATCTAAATGAAACCCTCAACAGAATATTAAACTGGATATTATCAATTAGCTTGATTCTTGGTGGGGTGTCAATCTTTATCGGGATAAAAGAAGCGATTGACTTGAACCAGTATGACCTGGTCATTCAATATTTAGCCTTCTTTTTGCCCATATTAGTCGCAAATCTCTTCAAGAGTAAAATGAAATATAAACTAAAAGCGTTTCTCCTTTTAACAAGTATATATCTCCTTAGTATTTCAAATATAATTGAATATGGTTTTAGCGGAGCAGGGATTCCTTTGTTTTACTGCTTGTTTGTCTTAGCAACTGTTTTATTTGGTCTTAGGGAAGGTTTTTTCGCAATCGCCTTCAGCATTATCCCAATGGGATTGATTGGGTGGCTCATGGTCAATGGAAAACTTTCATTAGGTGTTGATCTTAACTATATATCTACCTTGCCAATTTCCTGGTTCACAGCAACTTCACTATTAGTTTTTCTTGGAAGTGTGATGATATTAAGCCTGAGCGTAATTCAAAACAATCTGTTGTTTTCTGTTGAGTTTAATCACAAACAGGCAGATAAGCTCAGCAAATTAAACAAAAAATTAATTGATTTGAACCGGGATTTAGAAAGTCGGGTCAATGTCCGAACACAACAGCTAAAAGCAGCCAATCTTGAACTGGAATCATTTTCCTATTCTGTCTCCCACGACCTGAAGGCTCCGTTGCGTGCTTTGAGCGGATTCTCAAATATTCTGCTTAAAGAATATGCAAAAGAGCTACCACAAGATGTCCAGCGCTATCTGGGCCTTATTGAAAGCAGTTCCAATAAAATGCGTAGATTGATCGAGGAACTGTTAAAGTTTTCCCGTACAGGAAAGCAGGATTTATCCATTAAAAAAGTAAATTGTACCGAACTCGTCAAACAATTGATGGGTGAGTTTAAGGAAGAGTCCGAAAATCGAGGGGTTGAGATGGTAATTGGGAATCTTCCCGCTTGTCAGGCTGATCCGGCCTTGCTCACTCAGCTGTTTATCAACCTGATCTCAAATGCTTTCAAGTTCACCAAAGGGAATAAAAATGCGAGGATAGAGGTAGGCAGTAAAATTATCAACCAAGGGGAAACCATATATTTTGTTAAGGATAACGGTGTAGGTTTTAACATGCATTATGCTGATAAATTATTCGGAGTTTTTCAGAGACTGCACAGTGAGGCAGAGTATCCAGGCACGGGTGTCGGTTTGGCGATCGTTCAACGAATTATCACACGCCACGGCGGGAAAGTGTGGGCAGAGGCCGAATTGGGAAACGGTGCTGCATTTTACTTTACAATAGGAGAAAATAATGGAAAAGACAGAATATATTGAAATTTTAATAGTTGAAGATAATGCCAGTGATGAAGAACTACTACTTCATGTCCTGGAAAAATATAATTTAGACAACAATGCCTGGGTTGTACGTGATGGAATGGAAGCACTTCGCAGGATCAAAGCTGATCCCAAAACCAGACACATACCGGTGGTGATGGTCACATCTTCCACACAGGAAACCGATATTGTGGAAAGCTACAAGTTAGGTGCCAATAGCTATATTGTTAAACCTGTAGATTTTACACAGTACTCAAAGTCTATCCACGAAATTGCTATGTATTGGCTGCGGCTGAATACACCCATGCTTACAATTTAACATGGGACAAATAAAAATGATCAAAAATGGAGCCAATTAAATCCATTCTATTTACGAGGGTCATTTATTTCCCTCCAATGTAAAGTAAAATGTCGCACCCTGGTTAAGGGCGGCTTCTGCCCAAATGCGGCCTCCGTGACGGTGAACAATACGCTGTTCCAGTTCTTCATTAAGTTTGTTCATCTTCCGCCCGTTTTCTATCGGTAACATCATCACCCAGGCTGGCTATTCCAATCTGGTTTCCTTTTGTATCCCTTAAGATCGTATTGTTAGACCTCACCCATCGCTGTTCGCCGGAGTGGCTCAAGATTGGAATCTCTTCGTATGTTTCAATTTTACCGCTACGAGTTCCACTTCTTCCAGAAGATTACGGTAACGAGATTCATTCAATCTGGAAAGTTTATTATTTTTTTGAGCAAAATTGACGGCGATTATTGTGATCAAAGAAAACAACAGGCTAATAATAAGAGTCTTAAGTGCACTGACAATTCGAGAATTGATGTGTTCATCTGTCGGCGCAAGGGATAAATTTATAACAGCAGTGTTTTGCAGTGTAATGCTTTGATTCACTGCAAATGCTTTTTTAGGCTGCTTCCAGTTTTTAGAAGTAAAAACCGTATTGTCTTCATTTGAAAGCTGCAGCATATATTGGTTTTTTAAGTCATCGATCATGGGTAGGAATAAGCTCTCGATGTTGACAATCCCCAGAACAAAGCCTTTGAGTTCTGTACCTTCATAAACTGATATCAACATATCAAAATCTGCCTTATTCGATGGGATGTTAACCACTTTAGTGTTGAGGTAGTCCAGATTTTTTTCAAATGGAACAATACTCCGAATGATTAAATTTTTGTCTATCCAGGCAATGGTTTTAATTCCTATCTGCATCGTTGGAATAGGAGGCAGCTTTCGAAGTTGTAATAAACTCCAATTGAGATAAATTATGGGCTTCCTGGGTTTTCCATAAGAAAAAGGAGATTGCAACCAGAAGGGCTCCCATTAAATACAGAAAAACTTTGGTAGAAAAAAAACTTTTGTTCGAAACAAGTGTTTTCCTTATTAAATCTGTTATAATTTCATTTTTTTCGTGAGCATTCTTACCTTTTTGTTCCAATACTTTAGTTTTACTATCCATTAAATCTGGTTCATCTCCATAATAGCTTGCTGCTTTCAGCAATCCCACAATCCAGAAGCAGTGCTAATAAATTTTTAGACATACGAGTGGAATTTATCGGCTTTGATTGTACCAGGCCGCATTCCATATTTCTTCGAGGCTTTATAGCCTCTCTTTCGTAATTCTGATAAATAGCTGTTCCAATCTTTATCAATATCCATTTCGCCTGTAATAAACTTTATACCTGCCTCGGTTACATAAGGGCCAAGCTTTTCATTTACTATACGTATTAATTCAATGGATTTTGTATTAAGTTTCAGGTGCGGACTCAATTCAGCTGTCTCATTCCCCCTTAAGGATCGATCGAGGAAAGTTACGATTTCATTTGGTTTTTTATAATCCTCAAACTCCTCGTCCTCAACCAGGTTAAAAAACAGATCAAAACCATATTCCATTCTGATATCGATTGTTCCCATGTTGTTCTTGTAGGTTTTTATATTCGGTAGATATCTTTTCCCAGTTGCTGTGGTTTCATATGTTAGACCCTCGACTCCCCAGGTGGTTAGAGTTCACCCTTCTTCAGAATAACACGCCCAATCCAAAAATTTAATCAACTCGTTAAAGTAAGATTTATTCACAGCTTCGGCCTGATTGCTGATTTTTGGAGTGCATCCGGTTAACAATGCAGCCAGGCAAATGAAGAGAAACAACCTTCTCATCAACATCGAATCTTCCTTATCATTGAACCAAACGAAAACTACTAAAAGTATGAACCGGTCAAATCTCGATGTCAAGCCAAAAAATTGCATAGGATAGTTTCCTGGAAATGCCTTTTGCACGTTATCACATTTTGTATTTAATAAGCATCTCTTATCTAATAAACAAACCAATAACTGGCGTAAAGCTAGATAAAATGGGCGACACAGAATGTCGGGGATCCATTCTTAATCGAAAATAAACAACCCAAAAGGCTCTACTTATCCAAATGGATATTTTATGGTAGAATCAATACAAGGTGATATATATGAAAACAGTACTTTTCGATGAATCAGGCATTATAAACCTGAAAATGTTTGGTATAGAAATTCCTTCTTTGAAGTCAAGGAAGACAAACACATTAGAAGCTTTATTGGGTGATTCTGAATTAAATGAATCAAAAGATACATGGCTTGTAGTAACAAACCCCTATTCAATTAAAAGGGAAGATCTTGAAAGAATTCATACTGCAGAATATGTAGAAAAACTATATTCTGAAAAAGTTGATGTCTGTATAAAAAATGCTTTTGAACTGGAAAAACCCGATGGAACTTTTAATCGATATAACCCTGAACAGATGGAGGCTCCCTTATCTGAACTATTTAATCAGGTTCTTAAAATGTCCTCGGGTACATATTATGCTGCAATAAAAGCCCTGGAAACTGGTTTCTGCTATTACATGGGTGGTGGAATGCACCACGGACATAAAGATTTTGGTCACGGATTCTGTCCAACAAATGATATTATGTTGAGTGCTTCAAGAATTATTTCAGAAAAAAAGGCGAATTCTATATGGATCATAGATGTTGATGCACACAAGGGTGACGGAACTGCTGAAATTGCGGGTGATTTTGATTCAATAAGAACATTGAGTATTCACATGGCCCAGGGCTGGCCCCTGGATGAACCTGAATATGATTCAACCGGGAAATTTAATCCTGCCTACTTCCCCTCTGATATTGATATTAATATAAAAAGTGGAGAAGAAAATACTTACAATGCGAGATTAGTTAAGGGGATGAAACAACTGGAAAACCTGAATGGCATACAAGAAAGGCCTGATCTGGGCATTGTCCTCCTGGGAGCAGATCCCTATGAGAAAGATGAATTGCCGTCAACAGATTCACTTAATTTGACAGAAGCACAGATGCTGGAGAGAGATAAGATTGTTTACAATTTTCTCAATGACAGAAACATCCCGGCAGCATATACCATGGCTGGTGGTTATGGATCTTATTCATGGGAAGCTCATTACAATTTCCTGAACTGGGTGCTGAAAAAAAAGTAAATAATTTAATAAACTAAGTCAAATTATTACCTGGGTATTTCGAAATTAGTTACCCTGCCTGTCTAAATTAATAGGTTTATTATCACTTCTGTTTTTGAAGTTAAATTCAAAATTTTCTACACCAGCTCCATTGCTGAAAATACTGCATACATAAATTTCATTATACAGGATGAGTCTCTTTTCGTAATATAATATTAATTCAGGGATTATCAAAACCTTGTCTGTTATTCAGAAAAACGGTATTCTTTGTTTCTAATTAAAGAAAGCAAGGATATAATCATGGACGAAAAACGATTTGAAGCCATAGAAATACGTATGACACATCTTGAAAATTACCTTAATCAATTGAATGAAATAGTTCTGGAAAATGGACGATTAATGGAAGCTATGAAGAAGGATCAAACATTACTCAGGCAGCAACTAAGTGAGCTTCCTGATCAAATGTCCGGGCCTCAAGATGCAAAACCACCTCATTATTAAGAATATGCACAATGGGCGACAATTTTAATCCCTTAATAGATCTGAGGGGAATTATTACAGTGTTAAATACTCAGAAGTTTATGAGAAAACAGGGGGAGCTCTTCATCTTTCAGGAGGCTGAGCCGTATCACAGATGATTGAGAGCCTACAGAGAGGGATTCATGCTTTATGCCTACTGGTATGCATGAAATATACTGTAAAATTTATAATCTCTATACCCTGGGAAATACAACTACAGCCAGAACGTTGTTCGAAGAACTGCTTCCTGTTTTGGCCTTTTCCAATCAGCATCTTGATATTTCAATTCATTTTTTTAAAAAACTACTTTGGAAACAAAACATTTACTCTACACGAAAAGTACGCAGGCCTTTTATACACTTTGATCATATTCATGAAAAAGAATCAGACAGGCTAATCGAAAAAGGAAGAAGGCTTCCTTTGCTTTTCCCTAAATTTCAAGCGTAAATTTCCACTTTAGAGAATAAGTGTAAGAATCAACTTTTCACGATACTTGCAAATAGAAGGGCCAATAGTTTCAATATAATTGACACCTTCCGATACTGCCAGGTCGATTACTGCATCCATATTTTTACGATCAGTAGGGAGTTGTTCCGTTCCAAGTCCAATCACACCAAGCTCTAAACCGATCCTGCCAAGGATTCTGGTCTGCATTGCCATTTGGAATCCATGTTTATGATCATTATAGTATAAAAGTTTAGTTTTCATCCAGAAATAATGATATTTGACACAATTTGCGGTACTCGATTACTACCAGTTCCTTTGATCCCAGTAAACGGCATTATAAGCATCCAACATCTGCTTATACTTTAGCAGTGGTTCTCCCTGTTCCTGTATCGGTGGGTGATAATCCTTTGGTGGTTCTCTTCTTTGATTAGATAGGGTTTCATCAAATACTGAATTCACTATAACTTTTTGCTTTTCTACCATGCTTATCCCTGAATAGCTTTCTACCAATTATTTTAGCACTGTTATTGTGTAAAGTATAGAAATTCTCTGAACTTTAACACTTTAAGACTTAAACAGAGTTAGTTTTTATACCCATTTTTTGATTTTACGTTGGCCAACCCCTATTTTTATAGACAGTTAATTAAGCACCTTTTTTTCATTTCTTCAGAACCTCTATTTCCCAAGGAAGTATGTATTCTCTTCTGATAGTAGAATATTTCAATATATTCAAATAAATTTAATTTTGCCTTTTGTGTATTTAATATCTCAAATTGATACAAGTACCCGTATTTCAAAGACTTGAAAAAGCTGTATATACAGGCATTGTCTCAGTAATTTCCTTCCTGGACATGCTCTGTATGAACTCATTTTTTTTGAGAACTTTTTAAACTCAATACTGAGAACCTCTATCTGTGTGAAATTCCCTCAAAACAGCAGACATTTAATGTACTTTAAAAATATGAATTAAATCGTATCAAAATATCAGTATCCAGAGGCATAGTCTGAAGTGATTGATTGATAAGATGACGTTCTCCTCCCCAGGTTACCGTGATCAGCTGGATCCGGCAACCCGGGGGCAACATTATTATATTCCTGAATCAGATATCAACAAGACTCCGATCCGTCCGCCTCCGGAGATTTGATGTTGCCAGTGTCACCAATCCCAGCTGGCTCTTCTGAAACTATCGGCTTCTCCTGACGGAGGACCTCTTCAGCCATTAGCTTTTTCAGCTCTTTCCGTCTCCTTCGATCTCCCCCTTTGCCGCCTTCATTTCCCCCCGAGGGAAAACCCTTGAAAAGGATAAAACTCAGAACTAAAAGTCCCCAGCCCTGCCAATAGGAAATTTGCTTCAGACCGAAAATCTCGGGCATAAGCCAGTTCCAAAGGAGCATGACTACCCAGCCGAAAAGAAAAATCAGACCGATGAAGCCGACACCCATAAGAAATCCAAGGAAGACTTTCATCCCCAGTCTCCGCTCCTCCCACCACGAGTTGGCATCAATATTCGGATTTTTTTTCTTTTCCTTTTCCCAGT
>JAQIBN010000028.1 GCA_027859095.1 Spirochaetia bacterium
CAGGATATGGAAAGACTTATAAATGAAGGTAAAGAGGAATATAACAAAGAAATTCCTAAGGCCAGTGGTAATGCTGATAAGATGATTCAGATTGCCCAGGGTTATGCAACTGAACGTGTTAACCAGGCTCGTGGTGATGTAGCCAGATTCCTGTCTGTAAGAGATGAATATGTAAAAAGCCCGGATGTTACCAGAACCCGTCTTTATCTTGAGACAATGGAAGAGGTGTTTGGAACTAATGAAGGCACAGATCTAATAGACAAAAATCTTGAAAGCTTCCTGCCGATAAAAAATCTTCAGGGACAGGGGGTAGTACAATGAAAAAAGTTATTACTATACTTGTAGTTATTGCCGTACTTCTTGTAGTATTAATGCTTTTAGGACCTTTATATATACTTGAGGAAGGTGAACAGTCCGTAGTTACAAGATTCGGAGCTATTGTAAGTACCCAGGAAGACGCTGGTCTGAAGTTTAAGATGCCGGTAGTGGATACAGTTTTAAAATATTCCAAGAAAATTTTATCCTGGGATAATGATGCACAGAGGATTCCGACAGCAGAAAACCAGTTTATATGGGTTGATACAACTGCACGCTGGAAAATCGTTGATACAACCAAATTTTATGAATCAGTTACAACCATGGAACAAGGTCTATCCAGACTGGATGATGTTATCGATTCCTCAGTCAGAACTGTTATAGCTAAAAATCCGCTGAATGAAGCAGTTAGAAACTCAAATCTAATTAATGAACTTAACAGAGAAGAAGCTGCTGCCATTATTGGAGATGATACTGAAACAACAGGTTTTGATGAACTTTTAAAATCCAACTTCACTGAAACAAATTATGATGAAGTTGCGATGGGACGTGAAGTCTTATCCAATGCAATGTTTGACGCTGCCTCGAAGCTAACCGCCCAATTTGGTATTGAACTGATTGATATACTTATCCGTCAAATTCGTTACTCTGATGACCTGACAGAATCTGTTTATAACAGAATGATCAAAGAAAGACGGCAGATTGCAGAGTTTTACAGGTCCTTCGGTGAAGGTAAAAAGGCAGAATGGCTGGGTAAGCTTGATAATGAACGAAGATCTGTCATTTCGGGTGCTTATGAAAAGTCAGAAACCATAAAAGGTAAAGCTGATGCTGAGGCTACAACAATTTATTCTGCAGCCTATGGAAATAATGCAGAATTCTTCGAATTCTGGAGATCTATCGAATCCTATAAAAAGATTCTTCCTAATTTCAGGAAAACCCTTACAACAGATATGGAGTACTTTAAGTACTTGTATGATATGAATGGGAATTAGCGGTCTTTAGACCGTCATGTAGGGGCAGTCTGGACGGAAGCAAGCTTCCCTGGTCGCCAACAAGTTGGCTGCTCGGGTAGCTCGGGTATGCGTCCGAACCTGCTCGACTATGCGACCTTAGTCACAAGGATTTGCTTTGCAAACCCTTGTGGCTGCCCTTACGCTTTGTTATTTATTAATTCTTCCTATTAACTCGTCTACCCTCGGACTACAAAACTTTCCCTGACACAGCCCCATTCCTGCTCTGGTTCTCATTTTTACTGCTTTTATGGTATTAACTTCAATGTTTCGTCTCAAAGCATCCCTTATCTCACCTTCTGTTACCCTTTCACAACGACAAACTACCCGATCGTCACCGGCAGTAAGCTCAACACGTCTCTTCACTTCTTGGGGATCAAAACTGTTGTGTTTGATAATTGGTTCTCTTAAGGGATTAAAATTTTTCTTTTTTTCCAGGCTTGTTCGTTTTCTAATTATTCCCAGGACCATTTCAGCGATGGCCGGTGAAGAGGTAAGACCAGGTGACTCAATACCCGCAACATTTATAAATCCAGGGAACTCCTCTTTTATAATGAAGTCTCCAGTACTTGGAGTGGGGCGAATCCCCGAGAAAGTTTTTAGCCTTTCTTTTAGATTAAAATCTGGTAATGATTTTCGAGCGGCATCTATTACATAATCAAGAGTAAGCTCATTTGTTACTGTGTCGTCTCTATCTGCAACCTCTTCTGAATTAGGTCCAAGCATAAGGTTGCCATGAAATGTTGAAGTTACCAGAATACCCTTGCCCTTATCTGATGGAACCTGAAATATAACAGAATTTACAGCACTCCCAGTTCCTTTTTGAAAGAGTATGTACTGCCCCTTTCTTGGAATAATAGAAAAATAATCAACCCCAACCATCCTTGAGATCGAATCTGAATAAACTCCTGAGGCATTAATTATTGTCCTTGCTTTGTATCTACATCCCTCTGTAATTAATTCAAAGAAATTGTCTTTTCTTTCTATTCTCATAACTTCACTGTTAAGAAAAAGGTTGACACCATTTGTAATGGAATTTTCTGCCAGAGCTATTGTATATTCATAGGGAGAAGTAACCCCTACATCCCCTGCATATAGAGCATATTTAACTTCAGGATTAAGATTTGGTTCCATACGAAGGATTTCTTCTCTTTGGATAATCCTTAAATCCTGTACCCCATTTTTAATTCCATTTCCAAGGAGTATTTTCAGTGATTCCAGATCATTATCATCAAATCCGATAACCAGTCCACCTGTTTTTCTATATCCAAAATTCAGTTGTTTATTAAGATCATCAAACATTCTGTTACCAAGTACATTGAGGCGGCCTTTAAGTGTGCCATGTTTAGCAGCATAACCTCCATGGATTATTCCACTGTTAGCCTTGGATGCTCCACTTGCAACATCATCAGATTTTTCAAGAATACAGACATCTGCCTTATATTTACTTAATTCTCTGGCTATGGAGCAGCCTACAACACCTGCTCCAATTATAACGTAATCGTACATTAAAATTCTCTTTCCCCATTTTTCATTATTTTCTTTTCTCCACCAGATAAAGATACTCTTTTACATGTATATCCCTGGCTTTTAAATTTCTGCTTCCACGATAGGTATTATACCTGGTTTCAAGCACTTTTACTTTTCCTACTCTTTTTAATAATATTATCATCTCCTCAAGACTTATGAACCCATCAGAATTAAATGATACAATAAGATATTTAGCCTTTATCTTTTCTACTAAATCACAAAAACTATTATAGGCTTGTCTTTTTTTGTTAAAGTTAGACCTTTTCCAATCTACTGGAATACCGGATACTTTGCTTATCTCTTCTGGTTTAGTATAGTTTGCCAATAGATTGAGCATAAAATAGTTTGATCCATAGGGATGTTGATTATAGGGAGGATCCAGATATGCAAGGTCTACCATTTCAACATTTTGAGCAATGGTATTTGAATCACCCTGAAGGATTTCAGTTTCACACTCATAGTTGCTGAAAATAGGATACTTGAGTTCTATATCTCCTAGTATTCTGGAAAGTGCATCACCATTATTTCCTCCAAATTTACCAGTACCAGTATTCCTGTTTTTATAAAATCCTTTAAAAACACCAGCTGTATTTGTATGAATAGATGCTTCAGACAACAAAGGAGCCAGAAGAAATTCTTTATGTGGAGATTTTAACTCTTCCAATGCTTGTCTTGAAGTGTCCAGGAAAGCAGCATTTCTTGTAGTATAGAATACTCTTTCGCCCTGAATTATTTTGGAATCATCCTTAGGGGCATAGAGTTCACTTATAAAACCTTTTTGGAAATTAGTAGATGTTAATGTTTCCTTAAGAGTTATATATGCATCTATAAGCTTTTTTTCATCAATTTCTGATCGATTAGTCAAGTAACACTTATTTATCACTCTGGAATAGTCTTCCATATCATTTACAATAAGTTTCAAAGCATGCTGTTTGAAATATCTTGCAGTTATACCTGATCCGGAAAAAACATCAAAAATATCAAGTTTATTCTTATTAAGATTTTTTTTAACTTCAGATATTCCATTACCTATAAAATTGAGGAGGGTTCTTTTACTGCCTATATAAGTAATCAACTGTTTTGTTAAATAATCAGGGTTCTCCATGAAGGGTAGTCTATCCCTTTAAAGTATAAATGTTCAAGAAAAAGATTAAAACTTTTTTTGCGTATGAATTATTTCTTTTAGAATCGTTTCTATTGCCAAAATTTATATCTATTGATACCATCTCCTATATGATTAAAGAGTTAAATGAGGTTCTCCAACAGGTTAATGTAATTAAAATAATGGGGAATAAAAGCATACTTATTAAGGGACTTGCTTATGATTCCCGTGATGTAAAACAAGGTTATATATTTTTTGCTTTGAAAGGTATTCATACCGATGGCCATAAACATATAGACATGGCAATAAAAAATGGTGCTGGTGTTATTTTTTATTCAGATGTTCTTACTAAGTTTTTACCGGAAATAACCTACGTCCAGGTAGATGATACACGATTTGTTATGTCTCCTGTCTCTTCTGCTTTTTATGACCATCCATCTGCTAAAATGACGGTGTTAGGGGTAACAGGCACAAATGGTAAAAGTACAACTATTTCAATGATCTATCAGCTTCTTAGAATGGCTGGTTTTAAAACAGGGTTTATATCGACAGTACAATTTGACACAGGTAAAGGGCCAGTAAAAAATCATTATAGACAATCTACTCCCGAAGCTACCGAAATTCATAAACTACTATTTGACATGGTTGAAAATCATTGTAAATATGCTGTAATAGAGGCAACTTCCCATGGGCTTTCAGTTATTAATAACAGACTTGGTGATGTACTGTTTGATGGTGCTGTTTTTACAAATATTACTCATGAACACCTTGAATTTCATAAAACCTTGGATAGATATATTGATGATAAGGCAAACCTTTTTAGATCTTTGGATTCTGCTTCCGGTTTTGGAATAATAAATATAGACGATCCTGCTTCTAGTCGTTTTAAATTTGCAACAGAAGCTTCTGTTTTCTCATACAGCAAAACTACTAATAACCCTTCCATAAGGGCTGTTGATATAGAGGGATCAGGTCAGAAAGCTCTTTTTTCACTAGTGTACGCAGGTGAAAAATACAATATTCACCTTAATCTTCCAAAAATATTTAATGTTGAAAATTCTCTTGCAGCTCTTCTTGCTGTTCTTAAAGCTACTAAGTTAAATATATCAACATTTCTTCCATTTATGGGAAAGCTGACACCAGCTGAGGGTAGGATGATATCTGTTGTTATGGGTCAGGAATTTGATGTTTTGGTTGACTATGCTCATTCTCCTGGTTCTTTTGAAATACTGCTTCCTGCATTAAGGGATATGACAAAAGGAAAGCTTATTTCTGTTTTTGGATCTGCAGGAGAACGGGATATCACAAAAAGAAGTGTTCAGGGTCGTATTGCTGATATGTTTTCAGATATTGTTATTTTAACTGATGAAGACCCTCGAGGAGATGATCCTGGAAAGATATTAAAAGATATTGCTTCAGGGTGTTTAACGAAAATAGAAGAAGAGGATCTTTTTCTAATTGAAAATAGAAAAGAAGCAATTAGGTTTGCATTTAAATTAGCTAAAAAAAATGATCTTGTTGTTTTATTAGGAAAAGGTCATGAAAGCACAATTATTTATAAAGACGGACCTATCCCCTGGAAAGAGAAAGATGCAGCAGTTTCTGTTCTTAAAGAAATGGGTTTTAGCGGAAATGGTTCCAGGGATGGTAGTAAATGAAAACAGTAGCAATCCTTTATGGAGGAAAATCCGGGGAACATGAAGTTTCATTAAGATCCGGGGGGGCTGTTTTTTCACATTTAGACAGGGAACTTTATGTCCCTCTACTTATTGCAGTTGATCACTATGGAGTATGGTACCTTCAGCAAAATCCCTGTTTTGAAGAGGATAAAAAGACACTTACAATTCATAGAAATGAAAATTCTATAGTTTCTGTAATTCCAGGGCTTGGTTTGTTTTATAATAATAAAAAAATTGAAGTTGATATTGTTTTTCCTGTTCTTCATGGTACTTTTGGTGAAGATGGCACCCTTCAGGGGCTGCTTGAACTGGCAGGGTTACCCTATGCTGGATCTGCAGTTCTTGGTAGTGCCCTTGGTATGGATAAGGCTATGGCTAAACAAATATGGATTCAATCAGATCTCCCTGTTGTTCCTTTTAGCGTAGTTAATGACAAGTCCGCAACTCATATAAATAATTCCCTGGATCTGGTTATAGAAAAATTTGGTTTCCCTCTCTTTATTAAACCTGCCAATGCAGGTTCCTCTGTAGGTGTAACAAAGGCCAACTCAAGAGATGAGCTTGAATGGGGTGTAAAAAGTGGATTTAAATACGATAGAAAACTACTAATTGAACCAGCTATAGAGGGACGGGAAATTGAATGCTCTGTAATTGGTAACAGTGAGCCTGTCAGTTTCCTTCCTGGCGAAGTGATATCAGGAGATTTCTACGATTATGATTCAAAATATATACATCCGGAAAGTGTTAAATTGTCAGTACCAGCTCATTTGAAAGATAACCTTAAAAAGGAGATTAAAGCAAAGGCTGAAAAAGCATTTCTTGCAGTCGGAGCAGAAGGTTTTGCAAGGGTAGATTTTTTTATTGAAAAGGAAACAGAAAATATTCTGATTAATGAAATTAATACCCTACCAGGTTTTACAGAGATAAGTATGTTTGCAAAATTATGTGATGTATCAGGACTTCCCTACAAAGACATGCTAACTGAAATTATTCATCTCGCAGAGGCACGATTCGAGATAAAAAGTAAACTTATTTTCAGAAAAGAGTGAATTACCAGTGCTCATGTGATATAACCCTGGATTTAAGCTTTCGTTTGGTTAAAATTGGCTTCTCATCCGGATGCCCAATGAGAAGGAGCATGACAACCCTCATGGAGTATGGGACAGTCAATATGTCTTTAATATCTGCTTCATTGTAAGTGGTTACAACACATGTACCAAGTTTTTCTGCCCTTGCCTGGATCATCATGAAAGACACAGCCATAGATATATCAATAGGGTAGGAAGCCTGACCATTTGGCATTTTGTATTCTGTATTAGTTGTGCAGGCTGCAATAATAACAGGTGCAGATCCCACATGGTCCTGTCCATAAGCAGCACTCATTATTTTATTTCGTACAGATTTATCAGTACAGGCAATAAATCTCCAGGGCTGTCTGTTTTTTGCAGATGGAGCTCTTATTCCTGCCTCCAGGATTCTTTCTAATGTTTCGGGTTCTACAGTTTTATCAGTATATTTTTTTATCGTAACCCATTCTCTAATTTCTTCAATAATCTGCATTTAACCTCTTTACAGCTATTTTCGCTGTACCATTTTTAAACATTTTATTATACCAGGTAAATCCCATCCATCTATTTGTACATGCGGAAATCGCCATGCAAAAATGGCCACACAGTTAATTAACCTTGACGATATATAAGAATTTCACGTATTCTAAATTTACATGAAAAAATTTTACCTGCTGTTTATCTTAATACTTCAGTTATTAGCTACCACAATTAATGCAAATAATTTATCAGATTCTTCATATTATCATATACTTACTGATCTTAACACCTTTTCTTCATTTTTTCCACGAATAGAGAATTCAAAAGGGGAAACGGATGCTGTTAATTTTATAGAAAAACGGCTTAATGAAATGAAAATTGATTATACAAAGTATGATCTGTCCCAGTCTGATATTGTTAATTCGGGATCAGTTACAATTGATGCAATATTACCTGGAAAATCCGGAAATGAAATCTTTATGATTTTTCCTCTTAATCATCCTATAGATTCAATTCAGGGAAGAGACGGCTCTGCTAATCTTGCTTCTGCCCTTTATTTGGCAGAAGCCCTGGAAAAAGCTGATCTTCCTCAAACTGTTCATATAATATTTATGGGATCAGAATATGGTATGAGTACTGATTATCCAATTGGTACAAAAGATTATTTGGAAAATTATTATCCTGAATTAAATTCAGCTTTTTTTTATTTTGATTTTAATTTTATACCGGAAAATATTATAGTAAATCATTCAGGAACCGGATATACTTCTCCATTATGGCTTTTGAAAAAAAGTATAAATGCTCTAAAAACAGCAACAATTGACTATACAAGCAAATCAGGAATAAATTTAATTAATAGACTTGGACTTAATGATACTCCCTCAATTATAGATAGTTATTTCATAAATGAATATCCCGTAATACATTTTGAAGGGATGTCTTCAGGATATTATACCCCTCAAAAAAATAGTCAATCTGAATATCAAACTTTTCTGTTCGAACTTGCAAACAAAGGGGGGGGGCTTATCCCTTCTAATCTTCAGTGGGACAGCCATTACCTTTATTTAAAATTATGGGAGTATGAAATTTTTATAAGTGAAACAA
>JAQIBN010000039.1 GCA_027859095.1 Spirochaetia bacterium
ACGTAAAGGTGATATTCTTGAAGTTGAAAGCGGTTTTATGAAGAATCAGGCAGAAAGGTAAACCAAAAATACACCTTAGTGAATATATAATTCATACAAAAACTGGTAGGGGCAGATAAAATCGGCCCCTACATTATCTATATGTTTCAACTAGAACCTGTCAAAATCATCACCATCAAGAGAAATTACAGCAGCCGGATACACCTGTTTTATTCCAGTCTCTGTGGTCTGACTTACTGTCTGTCTAAATTACAACCTAGCCTAGTGGAGAAAAGATGCGTTTATCAATTAAACGGGAGGAAGACTATCGGACAAATTTGTTTACCGGTAAATTTTCAGATACCATTAAATAAAGTTAATATTATGTTAACAGCTAAAATAAATAAATCCAGAACAACAGAAGTTTATCTTATTAACAATAAAAATTTAATGCTTTCTGATTCAAGGTTTTATAAAGATTCTTCAGCCATGAAGATAAAAATTAACAGTTCTGCTGTTCAATCTGCACTTAATGAGGAACAAGGGGAACGTATAGTTAATGATTACCGGAATATTAGAGTATTCAGTTCTTTTGAAAAATTTGAAGTATTTGGGGTAGAGTGGGTAATTATTGCTGAAATTGATGAAGATGAAGTAATTACAGAATATTATAAAGGCATTTTTTAGGAGACAACTATACAGATTTATTGGGAGATATTCTTAGAAAGATAGATCAATTTGAAATTACACCAAGCGAAAAAAGTAATGTCTTGTTTTTTTCAGCTGCAATTCATACAAATAGTTTTGAGAATACAGTCGATAAGATTATTTATCCCTGATCTATTTCTCATCAGTGCATAGATAAAGTTTCAAACTATATAGGATTTTGATATCAGATTATCAGGACCATGAAAAATTATTTATAAAATAATTTAAAAAACTTGCGAATCGCTTTTAGTTTAATTACAATTATTTTTGTAAGACAATTTTTTATAGTTATCAAATAAATATTATAGAAGTATGAGGATTTTACTAATATGAAATTACAGTATAAAGCTGCCGGATTGATGATATTTTTAGGTATTATTACACTATTTACCATAACTATTATCTACTCATACCTTATTAAGCAGGCAGTCATACAGGAAGAACTTACAAACATTGAAAATTTAACTGAAGAGATAGCTCATCATATGGATACTCATTTAGAAGCATTTACTTCAATTACAAAGGCTTTTTCCATTGCCCCTCCTGTTGTGAATGCTCTTTTGGAAAGTAATTCAAAGTTTGCAGGTTTTTCTACAGCCTGGAGGAATGAAGAAATTGATTCACTTAATAAAAGATGGATGGAAGCATCAGATATAAATGATCCATTTATTCAGGAACATTTGACAAATTCTGTTGCAGCATTTTTGAAATTACAGCAAACTATTATGCCTGGATTGTATGGTGAGATATTTCTTACCAACAAGTATGGTGTAATGATTTCAACCACAGGAAAGCTTACAACCCTTGCACATTCCCATAAATATTGGTGGGAAGCAAGTTATTTTAATGGCAAAGGACGGGTGTTTTTTGACGATCGGGGGTTTGATGAAAGTGTTGATGGTTATGTTCTGGGTGTAGTAGTGCCCATTATGGATGGTAATGAAGTTATTGGAATATTAAAAAGTAATATCAACCTGGATGGACCTCTCACGAATGTAGTAGAAGATTTTAGATTAAATCATCCAGGTAATATACAAATTGCCCGAACAAAGGGTCTGGTAGTAGCAGAGAAAGGGGTAATTCCTTTATCAAATAATCTGCCTGAAGAGCTTAGTCAATATTTACAAACTGAAAAAACAGGGTCTGAAGTTGTTGAAGTTGACAATAGAAAAGAATTTATTGCTTTTTCATCCATTCCTATTACTTTGGGTTCAGATGAATATGGGTTTGGTGGTAAATATGAATCAATTGGTCATATAAAAGGAAATGAAGGTGAAGCCTGGCATATTGTAATAACTTTAGATGAAGCTATAGCCATGGAGCGTGGCAATAAATGGATCAGACTACTAATAATTGCAGGAATTATCTTTATAGTATTAGCTTCTTTTACAGCACTACTCCTGGGCAAGTGGTTTGCAAAGCCATTGATTAAACTCTCATTGGCTGCCCAAAAGATTGGTGAAGGTAACCTTGATACCAAGATTAGTCTTATTACAAAGGATGAAATAGGAAGTCTGTCACAATCAGTTAATAAAATGACAGAAAATTTGAATAAAACCCTGACATCCCGGGATAAATTGACCCTTGAAGTAGAATTGAGAAAAGAAGCAGAAAAGAGGGTAAATATACAGCTGAAAGAAAAGGAGGTCATTCTTAAAGAGGCTCACCATAGGATAAAGAATAATTTTATCTCCATTTCAAGTCTTTTATCACTTCAATCTAGCTCGATTACTAACTCTGAAGCTGTTTCAGCTCTGGAAGATGCAATTGGGCGAGTTAATAGTATGGCGCTGCTTTATGAAAAGATGCTTTTAGGCGATGATTACAATACTTCATCAGTTAAGGAATATCTTGATACTCTTGTTGATGAGATTGTCAGATTATTTCCTGGCAACCTAAACCTAAAAGTAGAGAAACAAATAACAGATTTTAAATTGGATCCTAAGACATTGGTTCCAATCGGGATTATAGTCAATGAACTTCTTACAAATATAATGAAATATGCCTTTAATGATCAGGATTCCTGTTTAATAGAAGTTATATTTACAATAGATAAAGAGAATGTTAATCTTATATTGCAAGATAATGGAAGAGGGTTCCCGGAAGGATTTAATATAGAAAATCAGAAGGGATTTGGTCTTAGGCTTATAAAGATGCTAACCCTGCAATTGGGAGGAAGTCTTACCATGGACAATCATAATGGCACCAGAAGTGTTATAAAGTTTAGTATTTGATTATACTATGAATACCTGGGGTTAGTAATTGGAGGAGCAGTTATGAAAGTAAAAGAGAAAAAAACATTACTGTTAGTTGAAGATGAATTTCTAATAGCTCTGGGGAAACAACAGGAACTTGAAAAGTCCGGGTATGAAGTAATTCATGCAAACACAGGAGAAAAAGCTGTCACATTATCTATGGAGAACATGGAATTAGATCTTATCTTAATGGATATAGATTTAGGTAAAGGAATTGATGGTACTGAAGCTGCTGCATTAATATTAAAAGAATGCGATATTCCTGTCGTATTCATGTCCAGTCATATAGAACCCGAAGTTGTTGAAAAGACAGAGAGGATTACCTCCTATGGCTATGTAGTAAAAAGTTCGAGTATAACTGTTCTGGACGCTTCAATTAAGATGGCATTTAAGCTGTTTGAAGCTAATATGAAAATTGAAGAGAGTGATAAAAAGCAAAAAGCCATGCTTGCCGATATCTCAGATATTATTGGGATAATTGGTTCTGATGGTATTATAAAGTACATGAGTTCCAATATAAAAAAATTGTTTGGATGGTCGCTGGAGGAGTTTGTCGGCAGCAATATTTATCAAATAGTTCACCCGGATGATCTGGAACGGATTCAAAAATCTTTTGCAACTATCCTTGAAAATTACAAAACAACAATAACTTTGGAGTTTCTGAATAAATGCAAAGATGGAACTTTTAAGCCCGTGGAACTTACTGCAAGAAATCTTACAAAAGATCCATTAATAAACGGGTTTTTACTGAATTATCGGGATATATCCCAACGCAAGCTGGCTGAGGATACTATAAAAACTTATGAGCAGAGACTTTCATTACATATTAATCAGACTCCTTTAGCTGTTATTGATTGGGATCTTGATTTTTTGGTAGCTTCCTGGAATCAGTCAGCTGAAAGGATATTTGGATTCTCTTCTGATGAAGCTATAGGCAAACATGCATCGGATATTATAGTACCGGAAAGTACAAAAAAACAGGTAAATAAAGTTTGGATGGATCTTCTTAATAATGACGGGGGAACACGCAGTACCAATGAAAATGTGACAAAGAATGGAGAAATAATTCTATGTGACTGGTATAATACAGCTATTGTAGATGAAAAAGGATCTGTAATAGGTATTTCGTCTCTTGTATCAGACCACAGTATTATTAGTAAATAGAGAATTTTAAATTACATCATTATTTAACTATTCAGGCTGATATTCCTTTGTTATATTTTTCAGCAGTCTAAAAATATATCTCATAAACAGTTTTATCTTTAGTTGTAATTTTTAATCTTCCGTCTATTTGATCAACAAGGCCTCTTATGAGCATCAGGCCAATAGAACCTTCTTTTGCTGTAGTTTCATCTTCATTGAATCCAGGTCCATTATCCGAAATACACATATACATTTTGTCAGTATCAATATCTTTTAGAATTACTGAAAGTTCAAATGCTTTTCCCTCTCTATAAGCATGTTTAAAAGAGTTGGATACAATCTCATTTATTATCATTCCCAGGGGAATAAGCAGATCCAGTTCGAGGTTTATATCCAGTACATCAATATTTAATTCTATCTGGTTATCAAAAAGATCGAAACTTTGCATTAAAGATTCGATAAGTTCCAATACATAGGTGTTAACATTGACCTCACTAAGGCTTTCGTTTTTATAAATATTTTCGTGAACCATAGTCATAGACTGAATTCTGTTCTGGCTGCTCTGCAGAAGCTCCTTCATATGTTCATCATCAATGGTATTTGATTGAAGGGCTATCATAGAGGATATAACAGCCATATTATTCTTTACCCTGTGGTGAACTTCCTGTAGGAGTATATTTTTTTCTTTAATTGATTTTCCCAGTTGGGTGTTTTTTACTTCTATTTCATTCTGACTACGTAGCCTCTCTGTAATATCAATGGCTATTGCGGTAATTCCCAGAGCATTGCCGTTGTCGTCTATTAAATTATTATTATACCATTCACAGGTAATTATTTGACCGCCTTTTGTAATATTCAAGTTTGTATGTATTGCCTGATTCGTTTCTTTTCCAAGATTCTGAAATAAATTATCAACATCACTCTTCTCAAAATCCGGTATAATCAAATCGTAGCTTTTTCCTATAGCTTCTTCCCTTGAATATCCGAATATACTCTCTGCCGCCTGGTTCCATCCTATAATTTTGTTATCAAAATTCCAGTCAACATAGGCTAAAGGGGACTGTTCTCTCTGCAGCCTGAGCCGAATCATGTAATCTTCTTTTTCCCTTTCTGCTTTTTTTTGTCTGAATATCATTTTGTTTGCATGTTCACCTATTACTGAAAACTCATCATATTTAATCTCTGAGATATTAAAGGGTTTTTGGGTAAGTTCTGCATTAATGAAACAGTTATTTATTACCGAAATATCTTCAGACACAATCCCTGAAAACCTTTTAAACCTTATGTAAATGAAACTAAATACAAGGGCAATAAATAGAATAAGTCCTACCAGCTGTAAAATGAGAGTTTTGTAAATCTTCTTTACTTCTATAGCAGTTATTTCGTCAACTGTATCAAGATAAACTCCTGTACCAAACATCCATTCCCACTCAGGTATGCCTATTATGAAGGATACTTTTGGGCTTATTTTACCTGTAGATGGTCTTTCCCAGGAATAGTAAATAAAGTCTCCACCCGGTTTTTCAGCGGCTTTTCTTTCTTCCTGAATAACCTTAATACCGTTTGGATCTTCCATGTCCCATATGTTTTTTCCTTCAAGCTCTCTTTTAGTACCATTTACAAGTGTCGTACCGTCATAAGTAACCACAAAGATATATCTGTCATTATTTTCTCCAAACCGTATATTTCTTAAATAATCTATAATCTCATTCTTATCATGATTGTGATCAATATAGTGATTAATCACATTATCAACTATAAGGATTTCCTCTCTAATAATTTCTGTCTGATGCTTCATGTTGTCATTATAAATACGGTTTTTGGTATTATTAATAATTATAATTCGATCAATTAGTATAGAAATAGAGAAAATTGCTAACAATGATATCAAAATCATAAATGTATAACTTCGAATATTTCTAATTAAGCCAGTTCTCTTAACTTTCTGCATTATTTCATCCTCATCTTCTACAATCATTATCTTTTTCAATCATTATCTTTTTCATGGTGCTCAAGCTGTTTTGGTTGTTCAAAGGAAACATTCTGAACATTTTTAAGTTTGAAGGTAGCTATCATGTTTTTAAGCTGTACACTCTGTGACGCCAGTTCTTCTGAAGCCGCTGCGCTTTCCTCTGCACTTGCAGTGTTAGACTGGGTAACCTGATCTATCTGTTCCAAACCTTGCGTTATCTGATCGATGGCTTCTGCCTGTTCCTTACTGGCAGTCGCAATTTCTTCTAGGATGTCTGCAACTTTTGCTGATCCACCCATGATAGATTCCAGCTGTGTAGCAGTTGCCTCTACTGCCTTGTTTCCAGATTCAATATTCTTAATAGATTCATCTACCATTTTTGTAGTCTCTTTTACAGCCTCTGCACTCCGGACTGAAAGGTTTCTAACTTCATCTGCTACAACTGCAAAACCCTTACCATACTTTCCTGCTCTTGCTGCTTCAACATTTGCGTTCAGCGCAAGAAGGTTTGTCTGAAAGGCAATATCATCAATTACTTTTACAATTTTTTTAATCTGATCAGAAGATTCATTAATCTTGACCATAGCCTCAGATAGGCTTTCCATCTCTTTGTTTCCTTTTTCTGCATCTTCAGTTGCCTGTTTTGCAAGACCGTTGGCCTCTGTTGCATTCTCTGCATTCTGTCTTGACTGGCTGTTGATCTGAGTAACGGATGCAGATATTTCCTCCAAAGAAGCTGCAGACTCTGTAGCACCCTGGGAGAGAGACTGACTGGCCTGGGAGACCTGGTCGGCTCCAATATTTACCTGATCTACAGACATATTTACATTGCCAAGTAGACTGTTAAGAGCCTCAACCATTCCTTTGAAGGCATTTCCTAGCTTGTCCTGATCTGAGGATATTTCTACATCAATACTGAAATCGCCTGCAGCCATCTCTTCTGCAAGTTTAACTTTTACAGCCTGATATCCGATCAGTTCTGAAAAAGCACGGCCAATTTCACCTAATTCATCTCCTCTGGTATTTATTGCGGCAATAGTTGCACCATCAATCCCCTTCAGCTCTATATCACCAACAGAGAGCATTATTGCTCCTTTAGTAAGCTCTTTGATGGGTTTGGATATAGTTCTGGAAAAAAATATAGCTGTAATAATTGCTATAATTATCATTCCCAATGCACTTATAAGTATAAAAAAGATTAATCCATTTATAGGTTCCCGTACCTCTGCATTGTCTATTTCGGATATAAGGGCCCATTGTGTATCATACACAGCTACTGGAGTATAGGCAGAAAGGACAGGGTTTCCGTTATAATCGATGATAATTTTGGAATTAGTATTTCCGGCTAAAGCTTCTTTTGAAGCCTCAGTATCTACTATTCCAGTTCCCGGTTTTGCAAAAGAAGCTGCTACACTATGATTTTCAGGATCTAAAAAAGAATCGGATCTCATCAATTTTTGCGGACCAACAAGATATGATTCTCCCGTTTCCCCCATACCCGTTCGTTCCTGCATTATCCCATTTATCTGATCAAGGGGCAGTTGTAGAGCAACTATCAACTCAATATCACCATTATGTACAATGGGTTTTGCAATAAATGCTGAAGGTACTCCTCCAGAGGGGTCATAAGGTCTGAAATCACCAAAAGAAAACTTCCCTGTCTGTAAAGATTTCTTTACTGCATCATTTAGGCTGGAATCTTTATAGGATCCCTCCAGGATATTGGTATTAAAATCTTTTTCCTTATATGCTGAATAAAAAATATGACCTTCCGGATGAATAAGAAAAAGATCGTAATAACCATATGATTCAGTATAGTCCATGAAAAAGTCAGTACTTCGACTCTCAATAGTTGGAATAATTGCTTCATCAAGATTCATTTTTGTAATTATTACCCAGTTCATTCCAGGTAAAATAAGAGGAGTATAAACAATCATTACTAAATTCCCTGCAGAATCTGTAAATACTTCAGAATCGTTTTTACCTTCGAAAGCAAGTTTAATATACTCCGGCATAATATCAGTTAGATCATACCCAAAAACAAATTTCCCACCTCCCATAGTTATCATATCATTTCTGAATAAAAGCCTATTATTGATATTCTCTACTAGATATGTCTCTCCTGATATTCCAAGTCCACTGCGATTATTTACAATATTATTCATTTCTTTATGTAAAACAGATCCTGGAACTATATCCTTGCGTGTAATACTATTGAGCTGAAAATAGTTTTGAACTGCACTGCTCTGAAGTGACTGAAGTGCTTCCATTTTTTCAAAAGCAGCCTGCCTTAGTGATATTACCATATCCGAGAGAACATCAATATCTCCCTGGCGTTCGGAAAAATAGCTGGTAATCTGTCCTTTTTTAATTTCCCTTATAGCCACAAGCTGATTAAACTGTGATCCAATTAGGGAAGATGATGATTGGCTTATTGACAGGTAGGTAACAACACCAATAGACAATAAAACAACTATGGTGAACATAAGTAGAATTTTCCCTCCAATACTTCCAAAAAATCCATTTTTTTTTGTTTTCATATTATTCTCCTTTGCTACTTTGTTCTAATATTGCTTTATGCTCATTACTTATAATTTTTTCTACATCGAGAATTATTTTGACCTCTTCCCCTTTTTTTGCCAGACCGGAGATATACTGCTCATTCCCAGAAGCATTCTTAAATACCGGAGGAGGGCCAATATCATCTTTTGCTATTTCGTGTACTTCGGAGACAATATCAACAATCAAACCTATTGTGCTCTCTTTTACGCTGACGATAACTATACAGGTTCTGTCATCGTATTCCTTTTCGTCTATACCAAATCGTAATCGCAGGTCTATTGCGGGAATAACTTTTCCACGAAGATTTATAACGCCTTTTACGAAATTAGGCATGTCAGGTATAGTTGTAATCTGGGGGAGTTCCTCAATAGCTGTAATACGTTTTATATCAATTCCGTATTCTTCTGATCCTAGCTTAAACATTAAAAACTTGTCCGACTGAAGTTCTGAATCTTCATCATCCTCAACCATTAAATCAATCTCCCTCATACCATTTCTCCCTTTCTAAACTTGTATTTTTAAGTCTCGTTTATTACTTTTCATAAAGCAAATTAATATTACAAAAAAAGTCAGTTTAATATTATTGAAATGAGGATGCTTAATTAAAACTATGTTTAAATTAAATAAATAGGTGATTTTTCTCTAGAATGAGATCTCTTCAATTTTATGATAACATGTGAAACCTGACTTAATTATCGTATTGTATGAAGCTATATTGGCATTATCTGTGGAGCAGATTGCTTTCAGGTTCTTTTCGTTTGCCATTTCTCTCATACTAGATAAAATATAGCAGCCCAGACCACGTCTTCTGTAATCTGCTGAGACTGTCATACCCACATTTGCATATCCCTTACTATAATTGCTGGGACGAATCTCTCCAGTGCCTATAATTACACCCTTATATCTGAAAAGTAAAATACTGGCTGTTTCAATCCGCTGAGTCATATAGTCTCTTAGCCAGCCTCCTCCCATTCCGATTCCTTCGAAATATAAGAGCATTTCTTCCAATTTATCGATTTCAGGTTTTTTCATAAGGATACCCTCAAAGGGGATAGTTTTTAATACTTTTTTACTTTCATGAAACATAAAATCATGATTTTCAGTATTAATTGCTTTTCGTTTGCACTGTTCATAAAACATAGGATCATTTGAACAGCATAAGGCTTTCTCTATTTTACTTGAACTTATTACTGCATCAAAAATCGGATCAGGATGTTCTCTGTCTTTGAGATAAAACTGCAATATAGTATTATCTTCATTTACGGCAAAGAATCCGCATACTCCCGTTTCGGTCTCTATCTGAAAGAAGTCACAAGAAGGGATGATTCCCTCGTCGTACATATCATCCATGGCTGCAGTTAAATGATTGTAATAATCACCTGTCATATCTGATAATTCGCTTCTATCTCTTTTACTAATCTTCACTATATATCCTCTCTTAGTTTTTTATTCCAAACAAATATCAAAACATTTAATTTAGTATTTGGACTACAATAATTGCTTTATGACAAGAAAGATTGTATAAAAACGACAGCATGGAAAAATTATTCAAAATTACCATATGCATCTATAGTCAGGTTGCGAATCTTTACATATTCTCCTGGAGTATTACCGATGCTTTGTTTCATGTATCGGATTAAATGAGGTTGGTCACTGAATCCGAAATTTATAGCAATATCAGCCCAACTAATATCTTTATTTTTCAAACCGTATAGATAGGATAAAAGTGATTCGAGGCGTTCCATTGTGTTCTTTAGATTGAAGGAACTTAGACACGTCAAAATCTATGACTTGATCCAGCAAAACTTGTTTTGAGGGAATCTTTAAAGCATAGAGAGCGCCTACCTGAAATTTAATTCCTATAATTCGAAAAGTTTTGGAATGATCAATTGTAATAGTTTTGCATTGAGGTAAAATCAGGTGGCTGCCGTAGCCGGATATTGTTGAAACATCATCCTTGTATTGATAGAACTGCTTGGGATCTGCAATAATCATATGTCCAGCCGGATCGGGATTTAATTTTGGAAAATCAGGACCAGAATCATTATTAGTTTTTTCAATAAGCCAGTAACAGTTAATGTATTTTGCAACAGCTGAGTTTGCTGGTTCTATTTTTACATTTTTCATAATGACCTCCCTGTTATACAGATTAGCATAAGGGAGCATGGTATTACATCAGTTCATTTAATTATTCTTTTAATTAAAAAATTCTACTGAACTCCAGATATATGATAAACTAAAATATTATTTCTATATTTAGAAATAGATAGGTATCCATTAAGTTGTAATACACTCTGGACTGTAGCGAATCCCGGAGGTTCAATTAAAAGGTTTAAAATAGTCCTCTTTTTTTACACCCGAAGTCAAAATCATACGTCATATAGGTTGGGATGAATAAAGAAGAACATATGTACAGTCAGGATTCACAAAAGCGCCTCTCCAATGCTTACGAAACTGAAAAGCCAAAACTAATGGCCAGAATTCGCGGGGCAGGCAAATCTATGGAAGAGGCAGAGGATCTAATACATGATGTCTACACGGAAACCTGGGGGCGGCTGGATAGGTTGGCAAATATTATAAACCTGCCTGCATGGCTGAATACTCTGGTTTCCAGACGATTGATCGACGTCTGGCGTCATGAGAAAGTTCGGAAAGTGGCAGGAGAAACCGATGTGGCAGAGGAAACTCTAAGGGAGGTTATTGCAGGTGTAGGCTTGGATCCCCTGGATGCCTATGTTCGCCGTTGTATGGTGGAAGCCCTGGACGAAGCTTTGAAGTCCCTGCCTGTAAATCAGAGGAAGGTTGTGGAGGCACAGGTGTTCGGTGGTAAAACATTTGCAGACCTGGCAAAGATAACCGGAGAGAGCATCGACACTCTAAAGGCTAGGAAGCGTTATGCTGTGAAGAATCTCTCCCGGACCCTTAAACACTGGATTGGTGACTGATTAAGAATATGGGAAGAATAAGCGGAGGTAAGAAGATTATGGGTGAGATAAAAAATGAAATTAAAGATGAAATAAGGAAAGAGTTTCAGAAGGATTGGGAGAAAGAAAAGAGAAAGAATCCTTGTTCTGATCATGATTCCTGGTGGGAGGAGCGGAGAATTGGTATGAAAGTATTCCTTGGTTTTCTAATGGGAATAGGAATCATTGGTCTGGTTTTTCTTTTTGGATTGGTGGTCATGCTCCTGTGGAACTGGTTAATACCCGAGATTTTCGGTCTCAAACAGATTTCCTATTGGCAGGGCTGGGGACTTCTGATCCTGAGTTGTATTCTGTTTAAGGGTTTTCCCTCTGGGGGCAATGACGGAAGTAAACGTGGAGACCGCAGACGGAGGAAAGAGCTGAAGAAAATTATGGATGAGGATGTTTCTCAAGGTGAGAATCCTATGGATTCAGAAAAATCTGCTAATGATGTAAACAGTGAGTCTACTGAAAAGAATGGATCTGAATAAAAATTAGAAGAAAGAAGCTTATTTAAGAATTATAATAATTTTGACTCCCTGGGTTGTTTATCCTGAAGTTTTCAACAATCCTGGGATGTTCATTTCTGGCAAAAACTAATCTCATAAATTAGGTAGTTTAAAGGGCTGAAGTCAATATAAGGTATGTTATAATGAATTTATGCCTAATCAAATTTTAACAACAAAACTGCATATACCACCGAGAATGCCCAAAGAAGTATTAAGAAATGATCTAATTGATAAGCTGAATAGGGGAGTGAATACAAAACTGACCCTCATCTCTGCCTCTGCCGGTTTTGGAAAATCTACAATACTAAGTCAATGGATTAACACTTGCAATAAACCTGTCGCCTGGATTTCCCTGGATGAAGAACATGGAGATGTTTCACACTTCTTAATTTATCTTATTGCGGCATTGCAGACAATTATTCCCAATCTCGGAGCTGGTTTTTTAGCAGCCCTACAATCTCCCCAGCCTCCTTCCCCGGTATCAGTTCTAACTTTTCTAATTAATGGAATCTCTCTTTTAAAGGATAAAATTATTCTGGTTATGGATGACTATCACCTTGTTGATTCCAGTGAAGTTGATAAAGCTTTTAATTTCCTTATTGAAAACCTTCCTGAGCAAATCCATCTGGTTTTAGCTACTCGTGAAGATCCTGTCTTTCCCCTGGCAAAATTACGTGTTAGAGGCCAATTGAATGAAATACGTGTTGCAGATTTACGATTTACTCCAAGGGAAACAACAGCTTTTTTTAATAAAGAAATGAAATTGAATCTCTCAAAGGATGTTATATTAATATTGGAAACCCGTACTGAAGGTTGGATTGCCGGATTACAATTAGCAGCTATTTCAATTCAGGGCCATAAAGATATAAAAGGATTCATTAAATCATTTTCCGGAAATCATCGGTTTGTACTGGATTATCTTGTTGAAGAGGTTCTTAGGCAGCAATCTGACGATATTCAGAACTTCCTTCTACAGATAGCTATTATGGATAGATTCTGTGGATCAATATGTGATGCTGTTATTCAAAGTTCTACTGTCTCAGGTCAGGAGACATTGAAATTTATAGAGCGGGCTAACCTCTTTGTAATACCTCTGGATGATGAGAGAAAATGGTTTCGTTTTCATCATCTTTTTGCTGAATTGCTTAGACAGCGGCTGAATAAAAGTGAAGATATCGATATACCTACATTACACAAAAGAGCCAGTCTTTGGTTTGAAGAAAATAATTTTGAAATTGAAGCTTTTAAACATGCTGCTGCCGCAAATGATATTGATCGGGCTGAAATTCTTATTGGAGGAAAGGGAATGCCTCTGTTTTTTAGGGGGGAAATAGCTCCTATCTATAAATGGCTCAAATCTCTACCTGACTCCACTTTAAAAAATAGGCCTTCTCTGATTCTTATCTATTCAATTATTTTAACTTTCCTAGGTAAGGGACGTGATGCTGAATTGAAATTACTGGCAGCTGAAATTGATATACTAGACAATAAAGATCTGATTGGACAAATTGCTGCCATACGTGCCATGTTGGCCATCCCTCAGAATGATACTGAAAAAATCCTCATTCAGTCAATTCTGGCGTTAGAGAATCTAAATGAAGATAATCTGGCTGTCCGGACAATCACTAAATGGACATTAGGCTTAGCCTATCAAAATCGTGGGGACAGAGCTTTAGCAATTAGAATGTTTAGTGAAGTGATTCCCATAAGTAAGTCTTCAGGAAATATTATGGCTACCATAGCAGCGGCAACCAGTCTAGGTCAGGTTCAGGAATCACAGAATCAGTTATTCCAGGCTAAGGACACTTATAAAAGTATATTGGATGAGATTGGTGATCCTCCCTGGCCGGCTGTTTGTGAAGCAAACCTCGGTTTGGCCCGAATTTACTATCAATGGAATGACCTGGATAAGGCTCTAAAATTTGGAGAATTAGGTCTCACTCTTGCACTTCAGTTAGAAAATATTGATACACCTGTTTCCTGTTGGATATTTCTGGCTCAATTAAAACTAAGTCAAAAGGACAACACCGGTGCTGCTACATTATTAAGTAAAGCTGAGCAGTATTTGATAAGTCATAACCTCATGTTCAGGATGAATGATGTAGCTGCTGCTCAAGTTCTGATACTTATACATCTTGGTAATTTTTCTGAGGCAATCTATCTAATCGAAAAGTATAACCTTCCCAAAAGCAGGTTACGATTATATATTACTCAGGGTAATTTCTCAAAAGCAATAGAACTGGTAAACACATTACTTAAAGAAATTGAGGGCAAAGAATGGCATATTGAAAGATTACAGTTACTAATCTTTCAGGCACTGGCTTTATATGGTGATGGACAAAAGGATAAATCTTTTCAACTAATTAAAGAATTATTACCATTGGCAGAATCCAGTGAAAATATTCGAGTTTTTATAGATGAATCTGAACTGATGTCAAGTTTACTTTCATATACCCTCTTCAGAGGATTAACATCTAATTTTATTAAAAAGTTGAAAATGGCATTTGATAGTAAAGATCAGAAAAATCCAAATCAATTTCTTATGGATCCACTGAGCCGAAGAGAGCTGGAAGTCCTGGAACTTATTAATCAGGGACTCTCCAATGGTGAAATATGTGAAAAGCTTTTTCTTGCTCTGGACACAGTGAAAGGTCATAACCGAAAGATATTTAATAAGTTGGGTGTAAATAATCGTACTATGGCAATATCCAAAGCTCGATCAATCCATATTCTTAAATTCCAATAATCAAAAAACAACACTAAAAACAACACTAAAGTGTCTTTGTTATCATACTTAATATGAATATATTTAATAACAGGTAAGGAGCACAAAGATGTCAAATAAATCCAAAAATTATCAGATCAGAATCACGGGGCATTTAGATGATGATTGGTCAGACTGGTTTGGGAACATGAAAATTTCCCTGGAAAATAATGGAGATACCATTGTATCCGGACCGGTAGTGGATCAGGCTGCCTTACACGGTTTGCTGAGAAAAATTAGAGATCTGGGAATGCCGTTAATATCAGTAAATCAAATTAAGAAACAAGTAGAGGTGTAGCAATATGAAAGCAATAGTATATACAGAATATGGATCACCGGATGTTCTTCGTTTAAAAGAAGTGGAGAAACCTTTTCCAAAAGACAATGAAATATTAATAAGAAATTATGCAACATCAGTATCATCCGGGGATTGGCACCTGCGGAAAGCTGATCCTTTTATTATCAGGTTATTTTTTGGATTATCAAAACCCAAGAAAAAAATTCTTGGGTTTGTCTTCGCAGGAGAAATTGAAGCTATTGGCAAGAATGTAAAAAAATTCCAAGTGGGAGATCAAGTCTTCGGAACATCAGGTAAGAATTTTGGAACTTATGCAGAATTCCTTAGTCTTCCAGAAGTGGGAGTAGTGGCATTAAAACCTAAAAATATGACTTATCAAGAAGCTGTATCTATTCCTTTCGGAGGAAATACAGCTTTATATTTCCTCCGGAAGGGAAATATTCAAAGAGGGCAAAATGTTTTAATCTATGGAGCCTCTGGAGCTGTTGGGACTGCTGCCATGCAACTGGCGAAGCACTTCGGGGCAACAGTAACCGCTGTCTGTAGTACTTCAAATATTGAATTAGTCAAATCCCTTGGGGCAGATAAGGTCATCGATTATACAAAAGAGGATATTTCCAAAAGAGATGAGGTCTATGATCTAATTTTTGATACTGTGGGTAAGAGTTCCTACACCTGGAGTTTAAAATCTCTTAAAAAACAGGGTTATCTGCTTTTAGCTGCAGCCGGTCCTTCTCAGATGATTAAAGGGATATGGTCTTCTCTTACAAGTAGCAAGAACGTTGTATCCGGAGTAATGAGTGAAAAGCCTGAAGACTTAATTTTTTACAAAGAGCTAATAGAAGCTGGAAAAATTAAACCGGTAATAGATAGAATATATCCTTTGGAAGAGATACCTGAAGCTCATAGATATGTTGAGCTTGGTCACAAAAAAGGGAATGTTGTTATAACAATTAATAGGGAGAGTAATAATGAAATCAATAAATAAAACTGCAAGAATTGCAGGAACTTTATATCTACTTATAGCAGTATGTGGGGGATTTGCTTTTTTTGGAGGATTCGAGAGTTTGATAATCACCGGAGATGCTAACGCAACAGCCAGTAATATTTTGGAATCGGTGTTCTTGTTTCGTATTGGAGCAGTGGCAGACTCATTTGTCTTTTTGATGGAAATTATATTAACAGTACTTCTATTTATTTTATTTAAACCCGTCAGTAAAACTTATTCATCAATAGCAGCTTTAGCAAGGTTGGCCATGACAACAATGATTGGAATGAATATTCTTAATAAGTTAATTGTTCTACAGCTGTTAAGTGGTTCAGACTATTTATCTGTATTTAATCAGGATCAATTAAATGCTCTTGTACTTTTATTTCTCAATGCCTATTCTTATGTCAGTCTTATATGGGGCATATTCTTTAGTTTGCATTTGCTGGTAATTGCTTATTTAATATTAAAATCAACTTTTTTCCCAAAAGTACTGGGATTTCTATTTCTATTTGCTTCTGTCGGTTATTTTATCGATAGCATTGGTTATATCCTTTTACCTCAATTTGAAGAGATCTATACCATGGTTGTTTTATCTACAATACCTGCAGAGTTATCTTTCGCTTTATGGCTTTTAATAAAAGGTGTTAATACAAATTTGTGGAATAAAAGAAAACTTGAATCAAACTAAAGTTAAATAATAGGGAAGTGCCGGAAACGGCACTTCCTTTAAAAAATGTAAAATCCAAAGACCTATTAGCTTTTTTTCTTTTTAAATAAAGTTTTTGTTTTCACTTTTAAATTTGCTTTGTGAGTGTTTAATCCTTCGCTAATCGATATTATAGACTCCCCCTGAAAAGGTAATAGAAAATGTGGTTTTAATAATCTATTTTTAAGTTTAGCTTCGTTACTTTGTATAGTTTTTAAACGGTCTCTTATTTCAAGCTTAAACTTTTCATAATCTACCTGCCACTTATCATTAGTCTCTTTTATAACTGTTTTTATCTGTTTGGCTAAATTAAAGGAGTGAAAAAGATCCATTGTAAAAATACCAGCATATATTCCTATAAAAAAAGATAACTCTAAGTGTGTGAGCAGCTGGTTGATATCTCCCTTTAATTGGGGATACATTATGTAATAAAAAAACAGTCCCAGCAATGTCCAAAGTATACTGTAGAAAGGGCAAATTATCCCTTGAATATTCCATCTGTTGTTTGAATAATCCCAGAGTTTTATATTATAGATATTTACGAAAAAGGCTCCAGTTATGTATTCCAATACAGTCAATCCAGAGAAAAATATAAGAGATTTAATAGAGATAGAGACTTGGATACCACTTATGAAGTATAGAATAATTGTCCCAAAGCCGTAGAGTGGTAACCATGGTCCATTGAGAAATCCGGGATTTATCCATCGTCTGGCCAGACCAAAAAATCGTCTCCAGAAGAGCTCTATTACCCATCCTGAAATTGTTCCTGTCATGAAGAGCAGGAATAATTTAAGTATAAAAATAAGTATTTGTTGATAGTTCATTTTTTAATTTTAGTCTATTCGAAAAAATTATACTAGAATCCTCTGAGGAATAAGGGAATATAGGGACGGAGCATTTAATGAGCAGAACCTTTCGTACTGAGACAGGATAGGGTTAAATCAGTCAATAAAACACTGTTATGCATATCTGGAAGGGGGAGCAGACTGTGTCTTTGTGCTAGGCGTACTTGGTGAGGATATAGTAAGAAAACTAGCCCTTTCTATAAATGGCCCCCTGAACACCATAGGGAATCTACTTTTTTATGATTTTTTCACATTGAATAATTTGGGAGTTAAATAGAGGCTCCATAGAATCTCTTGTATCACATGTATTCTCTTATAAAGAAGCAAATGATTATTTCTCGTAGACACCAAAACTTGGTGCTTCCCGCTCTTAAGAAAAAATAACCTTCAATTTATCTTTATAAATATTTACAATCCGAAGTAAATCCTTGTTTGTAATTTGTTTCTTTAAAAAATTTATTTGTGTGTAAAAAATATGCCCCCGTAAGGAGGGAGCATATAAATATAAGGAGGAATGAATTGATAAAGATTAAATTATGAATATCTATATATTGAAGTTGAAATGAATCTTTTTCTTTATCAATATGAAGTGTAGAAGAAAAAATTTGGAAGTCAAGGAGATATTTTATTTTCAGAATTGAAGGTCTCTACTAAGAAACTTTTCTATAAACTTTAAGTGTTTTATTTTCTGAAAAAAACTTGCGAATCCGTGGTCCTTAGACTATCCTATTGAACAATAAAATTCTGAGGAAACAATTCATTAAAATTTAAAGGATACTATTGGACGCGTTAATAGTATGGCAGTCCTTTATGAAAAGCTGCTACTAACGGATGATTATGAGTCAACATCAATTCAAGGATATTTGGATAATCTGCTAGATGATATTATATGCCTATTTCCAGTTAATCTAAATCTAAAAATTGAAAAACAAATAACTGGTACAAAGAGTGTTATAAAGTTTTGTATTTGAGCCTTGAGCTCATCTATAATTATAACCCTGAAGTTCCTGGGGTTTTATAATAGAATACGAATCAGCTCCAGGTATTACAGGAGCTGATTCTATCATTATTAAAATCTGTAAAATATTGATAATAGGGAGGTTATAAAAAATGGTGATAACAATATTAAGAATATGTAAGACCTGATACTTTTAATTAGACTTATGTGGGAACTAGGATGCATCATTTTTACCTTTTTAGCTAAACTATCTAATTTATAAATTCCTTTATTTTATTTACCAGTGTTCCTGAATTTATTGGCTTATTCATATATGCGGCGGATTTCAAGGACAATGCTCGTTTTTTGGTTTCAGTATCACTATTTCCAGTCATAAAGATTATTGGAATATTTTTTAGTTTAAGGATTTGATTTGCTGCTTCTATTCCATCAATTTTACCTTTTAGCTTAATATCCATTAAAATAAGATCTGGATCTATTGTTACGAAAGCCTTAATTGCCTCTTCTCCAGTAGAATAAATCTTTGAAACTTTAAATGAGGAACTTTTAAGCGCTGCAATATAGCTCATTGCTATAATTATTTCATCTTCAACAATCATAATCTTTTTCATATAATCCCTTCCTTTATCATTCTAGTGAAAGATATAGGTAAAAGCAATTTTTTTTAAATTATTTTTTTTTACAAAGGTATTTGTTGGTTAAGTTATAAAATTATGTAGATTTTTAATCTTACAAGTAATTCTCCAAACCGTTCTCTGCATTTTTGAGAGTGTACTATGTGAACTTCCTTCTAAGGTTTAAATTGTATTCAATTGGCACCAATAATAGTTTTATTTCAATACAGTAATTTTATCTTTTACGGTTTTTGACTGGTATAGAGCTTTATCTGAATTAGTAATCAGCCTTGAGGGAGCTGTTCCGCATTCATAACTAGCCACTCCGAAACTAACACTAAGAGGTAATTCTGATTTAACAACTTGGTCATTTGATTTGAATTCCTTTTGTATATTCTTACAGCTTTCAAGAACCTTTTCCATAGGGGTATTTTTAAACAAAATACTGAATTCATCACCTCCATAACGAAATGGCATGGCATTAGCACAATTCTTTTTAAGAATAGAACTAAATTCAATAAGGCAATTGTCACCTGCAACATGCCCCAGGCTATCATTAATGAGTTTAAAATTATCAAGATCTATCATTACAAAAATATATGTATTATTGCAAGAATCCTTCTCCATTTCCTCCATGGCATTTCTAAAAGCAATACGATTATTAATACCTGTCAATTCGTCAATTTGTAACTTTTGCCTTAACTTAAATCTCTCCATGTCCTTTTGTAAACTTGCTGTCGTTTTGACTCTTTCAAAGTAGATGATTACTAAACTGATTAAGGAGAAAGAGATCAAGACGAATAGAGATATAAGGAAATTACTCAAGCTGATACCATCCCTCAGAACACTGACCTTATCAGAGTTCCAATGAATCAATAATTCAGAAGAGATTATAGAAATAAGTGAAAGTATGGCTGAAAGTATGGTTAATATATAATTACCGTAAATTATCGTAAATAGTACTGAAAAAGCAAATATAAAAGAGAGTGAAAGGAAATCACTGTGGACCATGTAAACTATAAAGAAAATAAAGACAAGGGATAATGAAACAGTAAATATTTTTGAGTTCTGAGATATTTGGCTAGAGTGCACTACTTTATATTCTATAAAGAGACATACCATGTTTATAGTACTTGGAATTATGAGATACTTCACTAAATACAATGGTATAGTCGTATTAATCTCATTTGTATAATACAGAAGTATCCCGATAAGACATTCAAAAATGAATACTAATACAACGACAGCAATAGTTGTCTGATAGTGCAGGTTTAACCATTTGTTATCAATATCCCTATATTCTTCTTCAACTTCCCTTAAAAATGACTTTTCCATTTAAATCCTTTGAGTAGAGACTTTTATCATACTTCACTGCTCACTAGCTTTGAAGTAGGGGGAATAATAATATTTATTCTCTATTTATAACTAAAATATCAGATAAAATATTGATTATCAATAATAATGAAGCTAAATAAATGATAACTTTCTAATCGTTAAAACTTAAATGCTCGGGAATATTTTTGTCATGAATTTCAGGATTAATCCAAATCATACCTGTCAAGAAAACTACTTTGTTCTTCTCCAGCTTTCCAAGCAATTACGGAATCGAGAAAGACATTTTTGGAACTGTTAAATATTGATTTATCTACATCCTGGATACTCGCCCCAAGGTTTTTAATAAGCACTTTTATTTCATGTCTTTTGGAAGATCTCTTTTTTGCAGCCACAGAACAGCCGCAATTCATAGGAGAAAGTCCGCTACTATCGATAAAAGCCAATATATCTTCCTCTTTGATAGAGTAAAGAGGTCTGATCAATTCAAGGCCAGGGAAATTTTTTGATTTTAGCTTCGGCATCATAGTCTGAAATCTCCCGGAACACAGAACATTCAAGAGGACAGTCTCCACCACATCGTCAAAGTGATGGCCGAGAGCTAACTTATTGCAGCCGAGCTCCTGTGTTATTGAATAGAGAACTCCACGTCTCATTTTAGCACAAAGAAAGCAGGGAGAATCTTTAGCACTGCGATCCAGCACTTCAAATATATTTCGATCGAAAATCTTAACTGGAATACCCAGATAATTACAATGCTCTTCTAAAAGATCCCTGTTTTCCCGATTAAAACCTGGGTCCATAGATATAAACTCCAGTTCAAAGTTATCTCTTCCATGATTTTTTAGTTCCTGAAATAGTTTAGCCATAATAAGACTGTCCTTACCTCCGGAAATTGCAACAGCTACTTTATCTCCAGGTTGAATAAGTTCATACTCTCCTATTGCAGCTGTAAATTTCGACCAGATTTTTTTCCGGTATTTAGTAATTATACTTCGTTCAATTTTATCCAATGCCTGTCGGGGTTTTTCCAATGTAAATACTTCACATCCAGCTTCTGCAGCTATACCTGCATGTGATGTTTCTCTGTTAAAGGTTGATTCAAAATCACCTGAGATATTAATATTTTTAAAATCTGTATTCATGATCGCAATAATAAGGTATGAGGCAGAGTTCCTCAAGGTGTTCTGTGTCAATATCCCTGAAAACATTCTTAAAGATAGGGACTAAATCTTCAAATTAGATTTTAACTGGTGTCATTATAATACTGAAATTGTAGAGTTAGCCTGGGGTTGTCACAAATAATATACCAGCTAGAAAAAGGTTCTGTAGTCTGCAAGCATCTTTTTCAAAAGATCAGGAGTCTCCAAAGAATAGGGACATCTGCCTACACATGCACGGCAATTAATACAGTCCTCAATTTTTTCCATCTCATTCTGCCACTCTGTGGTAAGAAAGTTTTCACTGGGAGCTCTACGGAGAAGAAAGCTCATTCTGGCGGCCATGGGTATCTTGATATCAGCAGGGCAGGGTAGACAGTATCCACAGCCTCTACAGAAATCTCCAGCCAGTTCTTTCTTCTCTCTTTCCAGTTCCTTTATAAGGGTCTCATCCAAAACCGGAGGGTTCTCTTCAAGGGTGAGAAACTCCTCAAGCTCCTCCATTTTCTGAATTCCCCAGATGGGAACAACATTCTCATAACGACGGAGGCCGGCAAAAGCAAGACTGGCATTCTTCAGAAGTCCCCCACACATTGCCTTCATGGCGATAAGACCTACATTATTCTCCCTGCATATTTCCACCAGTTCCAGATCTTCATCAGATGAGATAGCGCTAAGAGGAAACTGCACTGTATCATAGAGACCGGATCTGGCTGCCTCTATAGCGATCTTTCGGGAGTGATTAGTAATACCTATGGTTTTGGTCTTCCCCTGTTCCCGTGCTTCTAGGAGTCCGGCATAAAGAGAATCTGGATCCTCAGGATTGGGAAGCTCTGGGGGATTATGCAACTGTAAAAGATCCACATAATCTGTCTTCAGATTACTCAGGCTGGTTCCAAGACAACTCATTACCCCAGCCCGGTCTTCGGCTCCGCTGGCTTTTGTAGCAATAATGATATCCTGACGTCTTGAAGAGAGTGCATACCCTATCTTTTCCTCACTGTCCGAGTATCCCCTTGCGGTATCGAAGAAATTGATCCCACCCTCAAGGGCGCGCAGCAGAATATCTCTGCTTGAATCAAAGTCCAAACGCTGAATTGGAAGAGCTCCAAAAGATATCCGGCTAACAATGAGTCCTGATTTGCCTAGTGTAATTTTTTCCATTGGAATTCCACCTTTCGGACAGAGTCCGTCTTAAATCCTGAGTATAAATGATATCAGGAAGGGAACTGTCTTGTCTATTAGTTTAATTAAATGCCTAAGTATTTTGGGATAAATAGATAAATAGGGACGGAGCAACAATAATTCAAGAATTGTTGGGTAAGAAACTTCCTGTTATGTTAATAACTGAACCCGTCTATTAAATCTCTTCTTTTTCCCATGGTACTTATATATATGCAGAAAAGTGGAGTTTTACTTCAAACTTTTTTTTAATGCTCTGTTCCTCGAAAGCACAATGGATTGAGTCCTGGTAAGTTTAGGAAGGCAATGATGAAAGATTAGCAGCGGTATTTAATCTATTGACATATTCCACAATAAGGTACTAAATTATGAGAACGATTAAATAATAAATAATTAGCCACGTATAATTCCGATAATCTGGTTCGGGAGTATCTACCAGGAACCTAATTCCTGATTACGACGGAGATTTGCATGGCAAGTTTCCTCGGTAGTCAGGTTTTTTTGTCTTGAATTAATCGAAATTAAGGTAATGAGAATATGAAAAGTATATGGAGCACTTATGATACATTATATTAATAAAATACCCAAAGCTGAGTTACACCTTCATATCGAAGGAACCCTTGAACCGGAAACTATGTTCCGATTAGCCAAACGCAATAATATAGATCTTCCCTATTTATCAGTTGATGAAGTTAAAAGAGCATATGAATTTGACAATCTGCAATCATTCCTGGATATATATTATAAGGGTGCACAAGTTCTTATTAATGAGATAGATTTTTATGAACTCACATGGGAATATATCGAAAAGATTCATCGGGATAATGTTAAACATACAGAAATATTTTTTGATCCACAATCTCATACCAATAGGGGAATAGCATTTGAAACTGTTATAAATGGGATTAAAAAAGCACTTACTGAAGCTAAGGATAAATATGGCATATCATCCTTGATTATTATGTGTTTTTTGAAACATTTAAGTGAAGAAGAGGCGATAGAGACCCTGAAACAGGCATTACCATATAAAAAATGGATTTACGGTGTGGGACTGGATTCCAGTGAAATTGGTAATCCTCCCGAAAAATTTAAAAGAGTCTGTGATATGGCCATGGATAATGGATTTATTACTGTTGCTCATGCTGGAGAAGAGGGGCCATCCCAGTATATATGGGACTCAATTAAATTGTTACATATTAGTAGAATTGATCATGGAGTCAGATGTTCAGATGATGAAGTTTTACTTGAATATCTGAAAAGATCCAGGATTCCGCTGACGGTATGTCCTTTGTCCAATTTAAAGCTCCGTGTCTTTGACAAGATGAAAGATCATAATATTCTAGAACTACTCCATATGGGACTCTGTGTGACCGTTAATTCAGATGATCCTGCATATTTTGGAGGTTATATAAACCAAAATTTTATTGAATTATGGAAGTCTCTGGATTTAACAAAGAAAGATATTTCTCAATTGGCAAAGAATTCATTTAGTGCTTCATTTTTATCCCTGGATGAAAAGCAGAAGTATTATAATGAGATAGATTCATTGGAATAATTTAGACAGGAGTAATGCTCATGGATACATGGATAAATAGTCAATAGGATTAAAAAATACATATAGATTCTAGAACTATGCTCTGTCCCTAAGAAATCTGGTAAAAAAAACCTGAGTGTCTGTTATAACACTCAGGAGTACTATTTTAGTTGCTTAACTAAGAATTTCTTCTATAGTTATGTAATCTCCTACACGGCCAGTCATTTTCTCTGCATCAGTATTAACGGGAAGTGTTTTTTTACCGGGTCTCCAACCTGCGGGACAAACTTCTCCGGTTTTAGAAGCATGTTGCCATGCTTGTACTTGTCTTAAAAATTCATTTACATTTCTTCCCACAGAATCAGCCTGAACCTCTTGTGCCACACAAATTCCGTCGGTATTAAAAAGAAATCTTCCTCTTAAAGCTACACCCTCTTCTTCAATAAGTACACCGAATGCACGGCTAACTTCCTGATTTGAATCTGCGCCCATTGTTAGTTTTAATCCTTTTAAAATAGGTTCTGTTTCAACAAATCTTTTATGAGAAAATTTGGATTCTAAAGATAC
>JAQIBN010000084.1 GCA_027859095.1 Spirochaetia bacterium
TTTTTTACAAGATATCCAAATATAAAAAGAAAAAATTAGCCGCTCAGATTTTTTCCTGCTAATATGGCAGGGGTTTAAAAAAAGAAGCAAAGGAAGCTGCTAAAAAAATTGCTCTTAAAATACCTAAACTGAAAGACTGTAAGCATCATCTATGGGATAAAGATGGAGATTTGACAACTCTTTTTCTTACAGAGGGAGAATCAGCTTCCGGGTCAATGGTTTCATCCAGAGATGTTTATACTCAGGCCATTTTTTCTCTTAGAGGAAAACCTCAAAATGTATATGGTAAAAAGAGAGCTGATATTTACCGGAATGAAGAACTTTACAACATGATGATGGCTCTTGGAATAGAAAATGATATTGAGAATCTTCGTTATGGTAGAATTGTCGTTGCAACTGATGCAGATTTTGATGGATTTCATATTAGGAACCTTCTTTTAACCTATTTTCTTAACTATTTTGAAGAGCTTGTTGTTGCAGGACGTATTTATATATTGGAAACACCTCTTTTTAGAGTAAGAAATAAGAAAAAAACTAAATATTGTTATAATATCAAAGAAAGAGATATGGCCTTTACTGAGATAAGCAATGCCGAAGTAACAAGGTTTAAGGGACTTGGAGAGATTTCCCCAAACGAATTTGGTCAGTTTATTGGTGATGATATGAGACTTGTAAGGGTTAATGTTAAAACTCTAAAGAGTATTCAGGACACGATGCAGTTTTATATGGGGAAAAATACCCCTGAACGAAGAGATTACATTATGGAGAATCTTATTTAATGAGTTATGTCGAAACACTTTACAATCAAAATTTTCTTGAATATGCCTCTTATGTAATTAAAGACCGGGCAATCCCGGATATACGGGATGGGTTTAAACCGGTACAACGGAGAATCCTTCACTCTCTATTTGAAATGGATGATGGAAAATTTCATAAGGTAGCTAATGTTGTTGGAAACTCTATGAAGTATCACCCCCATGGTGATGCGTCTATATATTCAGCTCTGGTTGTTCTTGCAAATAAAGAAGTATTTATTGAGAAACAGGGTAACTTTGGTAATGTCTTTACAGGGGACTCAGCATCTGCGGCAAGATACATTGAATGTCGCCTTCTCCCTTTTGCTAAGAAAATTCTATATAGTCCTGCTATTACAGAGTATCAGGAATCCTATGATGGAAGGAATAAAGAGCCAGTTGCTTTTCCCTCTAAAATACCAGTCCTATTAATCCAGGGAGCAGAGGGCATTGCTGTTGGTATGGCAACGAAAATTCTACCACATAACTTTAATGAGGTATTGGAAGCAGTAATATCAGCACTCCATGGAGATTCTTTTCAGCTTTTTCCTGATTTTATTGGAGGTGGATTTATTGATGTTTCAGATTATCAGGATGGCCTTGGCAAAGTTCTTGTTAGAGCAAAATTTGATACAACAGATGAGAAAAAAATTATTATAAAAGAGATTCCATTCGGTACAACTACAGAGAGTATAATTACCTCTATTGAAAATGCTTCAAGAAAGGGTAAGATTAAAATTGGTAGTATTAATGATTTTACAACAGATAAAGTAGAAATTGAGATTAAACTTCCAAGGAATGTGCACACCAGTGATGTTGTTGATTCTCTTTATGCATTTACAGATTGCGAAAATTCAATATCTATAAATCTTCTTGTAATCAATGATAATCTCCCTACTATAATGACAGTAACTGAAGTAATAAATTACCATGCAGGGTATTTGCTGAATGTTCTTAAGGCAGAACTTAAAGTTTCAGAAGCTGATTTAAAAGATAAAATCCATGCAAGAACACTGGAGCGCATTTTTATAGAGGAGAGAATCTACAAAGATATTGAAGATAAATCTACCGGGGAATCTGTCCGGAAGGCTGTTATAGATGGATTTATACTTTATAAAAATGAGATTAAACGAGAAGTTATTGATGAAGATGTTGAAAGACTTCTAAAGATCCCAATTCGTCGAATTTCCTTATATGATATTAATAAAGCAAGAAAAGAGATTGAAGAGCTTTATGCAAGATTAAAAGATGTTAGATATAAATTGAAAAATTTAACAGAATATGCTGTCTCCTTTCTGGAGGAAGTACTTAGCCAGAATAGAAGCCGGTTTGAAAGGAAGACAGAAATAATTTCCTTCAAAAAGGTTGATGTTCGCGAAGCTGCAAAGAGAGATATTGATATTTATTATGACAGTGATACAGGATATCTTGGGACGGATGTTAAAACAGGGAATTCCCAGTTTAAAGTATCTTCCTATGACAGGATTCTAATAATAAGGAAAAATGGTATTTATTCTGTAACAGATGTTCCTCATCGTTTATTTGTGGATAGTGGAATGCTTTATTGTGGTCTTGCAGATAAAGATAGTCTGGATAATATAGTTTTTTCTGTTTTATATCAAAATAAATCAACAAAGTATGTTTTTATAAAGAGGTTCAGGATAGAGAAATTTATTCTTGATAAATCTTATGAAATAGTTCCTGATGATGGTAAGCTACTTAAACTTAGCACTAAAGAAGATATTGATGTTGTTGTTATATATATTCCAAAACCCCGTATTAAAAAACTTGAAGAAAATCTGCCAATTAATAATTTTCTTATAAAAAATGTACGGGCAGGTGGAAACAGGCTTAGTACCAAAGAAATTAAATCAGTTAAATTTATGAAATCAAGGAGCTGAATTCCCATGAGTAAAGATATAAATCAAAATAGGGATAATGCAATAAAACCAAGAATATTATTTGAAGATAATCATCTAATTGTGGTTAATAAGCTCACCTCAGAAATTATCCAGGGCGATAAAACCGGAGACAAAACTCTTGGGGACAGTGTTAGTGCATATCTAAAAACTGCTTATAACAAGCCTGGTAATGTCTTTTTAGGAGTTGTTCATCGTCTGGATCGACCCACAAGCGGAGCGGTTGTTTTTGCAAAAACCAGTAAGGCACTTAGCAGGCTTAATACAATGTTTAGGGATAATGAGGTAAAAAAAATATACTGGGCTGTAACAGATGCGATGCCCCCTGATGAGAATGGAGATTTGGAACATTATCTGTTGAAAAATCAAAAGCAGAATAAGTCCTATGCTCAAAAAACAGCTGTAGAAGGTAGTAAGCTGGCAAAATTATCATATACTGTTGTGAAAGCTACAGACAGGTACTACTTGCTTAGTATTGAGTTGCATACTGGCAGACATCATCAGATACGGGCCCAGCTAGCTGCTGTAGGGTGCAGGATTAAGGGTGATCTTAAGTATGGTTCTCCCAGATCCAATCCTGGGGGCGGTATTCATCTTCATGCAAGGAGTTTAAGCTTTATGCACCCCGTAAGTAAGGAGCCGATTGATATTACTGCACCAGCACCTAAGGATCCTTTATGGGATATTTTTTCTTATACTGGTGATAGCTTCAGTAAAAGATAAAATTGCTGAATTTGTATGATAAGAGCTTATTACTTCTCTATTGCAATAGGTGGGGCTCTCCATTTATAATAATGCAGTTACATATTAGAAGGATTGATAAAGATGTCAGAAAGGCAGGATCTGCTATATATTCTAAAAACTTTCACAAAAAAACGAAAAATACCTTCAATTAGTATTTCCGACCTCCAGTCACTTTCTGAAAAATGGTCAGTGGAAATTAAGAAAAAACGATCTGGATTTACAGATTTTACAGGATTTTCGGTAGAGGCTTTGGAACGCATTGTAGATAAGTTGGTTACAGAGGGTGTCTGCTCTGTTAGTGGGAGCCCTGGAAATATAGAGCAAATAACTTTGCTTGATTTTTATCAGGATAGTATAAAAAAAGCCTTTGATGAACTTGAATTACGCCCTGAAACTTCTTTCCCTGATGAGGCTTCTTTTGGCGGAACCTTTCCTAAAGAAATAATTACTGTTGTAGATGTGAAAGCAGGCTTTCTGGACCTCCTGAAATCTGAGAATAGTGGGAATGCTCATTTGCTTCGAATAAATTTTCCTGAAGGTATACTAAGCCTGGTAGTTCTTTCTAATCTTCTTGATCCGGAATTACTTCAAATATGTGTTTCAAAGTTACGTATATATTTGAGTACTAAAAGGAATTATGATTATATATTTCATAGAATGCAGGGAATATTTCAACATAAAGATCAGATAATAAAAGATATGTTTACTAAAATTATTGGACAGCGTAATCTGGCAATTGCTACAATAATGAATCCAGATGATTTTACCTTCCAGTTTTGGTCTCATTTTTCTTCTCTCGTAATCAAAGAGTTTAGAGAAAAAAAAGATAAACTCGAAAGAGAGCATGGTTTTTCCCAGGCAGCATATCTTATCGGATTCTATAATCTTTATTACAAGGGAACAAAGCAGGACAAAAGAGATAAGGAATTATCATTTAAACAGGTTGAAATTGGTTTAAGGAAGACTCCATATATATTTTCCTTTACAGATATAATGGGTTTTAAAGATAAGAGCGGTTTCCCCTTATCCCGCAAAGTTGACAGAACAGAGCT
>JAQIBN010000189.1 GCA_027859095.1 Spirochaetia bacterium
TAGATAATCTTTTACATTTGTTGCCTTTGATTGCATTTTTAATCCTCCAGAATCGGCTGGAGTATCATTTCTAGCTGAGATATTAATTCCTGTATGGAAAGGGTTATCCCTGCTTTCTCCATGGTTGTTACAAATTCAGAATGAGACCGGCCTTTCCTGTAATCCGGTTCACGAACAGGATGCTTTAAGTAGGAAGCAATATATTCAGGGGATTCTCCATAGTTAAGTACTGCATGATAAAAAAGCATCCCAGGTTTTCGATATATAGAGGAACCCATGATTTTCATATCCTTTACTGCCAGATCGGATATTCCTCTGTAAGCAACTTCAGTTAATCCTGCATTAATTAATTCAGGGATCAGTATGCTATTTATCCGGGTAAAAAAATCACTGGATTTGGGTAGTTTCCTACTCTTTAGTACCAGGGAAATAATCAGCATTCTGGGTGTAAGCACTACTGTTTCTCCACCGGAAGGACGCTTCATGACAGTCAGCCCATCCATTAGAGCTTTTTCCATTAAAACATATTTTTCGGGGCTGTTGCTTTGGCCCACAACAATTACCGGATGTTCAGGCTGCCATACCATCAATCTTGAAACAGGACTTTCCAGTAGGATGCTGTCTGGAAGTGTATAGTTTATTTTTCTACTGCTCATTTATGAATTGGCTCCCCCACAGCGCTAAGACCTGCTTCCATAAATACTTCAGAAACTGTAGGGTGAGCATGCACAGTTTTAGCCACATCAAAAACCGTGGCTTCAATCTGCAGGGCAGCTGATGCTTCAGATATTAGATCTGTAGCATGGGCAGCAACAATTTGTACACCTAATACTTCACCATATTTTTTCTCAAATAGTATTCTTAAGAATCCTTCTGTGTCTCCTTCAGCCATGGCCTTACCGTTAGCCGTAAGAGGGAACTCACTTATTTCAAAGTCGATATTTTCAGTTCGAAGAGTCTCCTCAGTTTTCCCTAACTGAGCAATTTCCGGATGAGTATAGATATTTATGGGATATTTATTCAAATCAATCTCACCCCTTATTCCCTGTAAATGATTTACGACAGCAAGTCCCTGGGCTGAGGCTGAGTGGGCAAAAAAACTCTTACCATTAACATCCCCAACAGCATAAATACCTGGAATTGAGGTTTGTAGTTTTGCATCAGTTTGGATAAAACCCTTATCCAAATTTAAAGCCAGTGAACCGGTCGGTAAAATAGCCTGGCGAAGAGAGGCATTTATAATCAAATCAAATTCTACAACCTTTCCATCAATTAATATTCCCTTGTCCTTAAGCTCAAAATTTTTAACAATATCAATTTTCTCTTTTTTAAATTTGTCGATCAGAAAATTTTCAATTTGGGAATCCAGATTAGGAACCAATTTATCAGGACCCGTAAGAAGGCTCACATTCCTGTCTATCATTCTGAAGAGCTGACTTAATTCGACTGCAACAGCCCCTGATCCCATTATTGCCAGTTTCTGTGGAATCTCTTTTTCCAGGAGTAGTGACTCAATCTGCAGGATGTTATTTTTATTTAATGAAAGCTGAGCCGGTTTGGAACCTGTAGCTATAATAATACTATCTGTTTTTATACCACGGTTATTAACCGAAACCATATTAGCAGAAACAATTTCAGCCGAGCCCATAATAATTTCTACCCCATTTATTCCGAATTTTTCTGCAGATTGTATTTTCTTATATAACTTAGCACTTTCGAGTAAACTTTTAGATGGAATACACCCCCAGTTAAGGCACATGCCTCCGATATACTCTTTTTCTATAATAGCGGTCTTCATACCTGTTTGACCGGCTCTTATAGCGGCAACATATCCCCCCGGGCCTGCTCCAATAATTACAAGATCAAATTTATCATCATTCATTGTATCTCCTAAGCTCCTAATCGCTTTCGAGCACTTTCCTTATTTTTATATGGATAGGATTTATTTATATATAAACTTAGGAAAGTCTCTGTCGCTGAATGAAAAAAAGAACTTATATCTATCTCAATATTAAACTTTATCATCTTTTTATCATTCCCCTAAAACAACATACTAACAGGATCATTAAGATAACCCTTTACTTCATTAAGAAATCGGGTTGTCTCTCCTCCATCCACAATTCTATGATCCACTGAAAGGGAGAGGGGTAGAATATTCCCTATAACAATTTCACCATTTTTAACAATAGGTTTCTGATGGATTCGTCCAATACCCAAAATACCTGCCTGGGGGTAATTAATTATAGGAACAGCAAACAGACCCCCTATAGATCCATAATTAGTAACTGTAAAAGTGCCATCCTTCAGGTCTTCAAGAGTAAGTTGGCGGTCTCTGGCTTTATCACTCATAAATTGTATTTGCCGGGTAAGTTCTTTTATTGAAAGCTTATCGGCATTTTTTATTACAGGAACAACCAGTCCGTTTTCTGTATCCACAGCGATTCCAAGATTAATAAAATTCTTATAAACCATGCGATTGTTATCCATATCCATTTCAGAATTAAGGGATTTATTGTTTTTCAGGCTTAGTGCTATAGCTTTTAGAATAAAAGGCAAGTAGCTTAATTTTAGATCCTGTTCAGCAAACTGCTCTTTATACTGCTTTCTTAAGGTAATTAACCTGGAGACTTCCACCTCTTCAAATGCACTCATATGGGCAGCATTTTGTTTTGAATGAATCATGTTTTTTGCAATAGTTTTACGAATTTGTGAAAGAGTTTCATACTCAACAAGATCATCCTGATTATCTTCTGCAGCAGGAAATTGATGTTTCTCATATCTATTATCGTAAGTCTTTCGAATGTCGATTTTTGTAATTCTACCTCCAGGGCCGGTTCCTTCCACATTGGTAATTTCGACTTGTAAGTCCTTTGCCATAGCCCTTGCTACTGGTGTCGCTAAAACCTTTTTAAGATTTTCATTGGCCTTTACAATTTTCTCAATCCCTTCTTTACTGGAACTTAGGATTGCATTATCTGAAGCAATCTCCAGAGTTCCAACAACGCCAAAGCCTTCTTCTTCTACAATAAAGGGTTCAGGCTTCCCGGGCTTCTCTTTAGAAAGCTCCTGAGCAGATTCTCCGCTTATTTCAGAAATTTCAATTTCTACCAGTGGATCTTTCACATTTATGGTCTCCCCTACATTTCCGAAAAGAACTGCAATTACACCATTTTTTGGGGATGGGATATCGGCAACCACTTTGTCCGTTTCCATCTTTACAAGGGATTCTCCTGATTTTACTACCTGCCCCTTTTTTACATACCACTCCAGAATTCTTCCTTCTGTAATACCTTCTCCGATATCCGGAAATTTAAATATATATCTCATAGGGACCTCTTAATAGTTTACCAGTTTTTCGATTTCATAAAAGATCCGCAGGGGATCATTTTGGTAGAAGTGTTCTCCCATGGGTAATGGAATTACTGTATCAAAACCCGAGAGTCGTGTGGGGGGTGCTTCCAGGTGAAGAAATGCTTCTTCATTTACTATGGATATTATTTCAGCTCCTACACCAAAGGAGGATGGCTCTTCATTTACAACCAGTAGTCGGCCGGTTTTTTTCACAGACTCAGCTATTGTTTCCCTGTCAATGGGATAGATGGAACGAAGGTCGATCAGTTCAACTCCTATGTTTTTCTGTTTTGCCATTACCACAGCCTTTTGAACTTCCCTTATCATTGCTCCATAGGAGACAATTGTTAAATCTTCGCCCCTGGATAGAATATTTGCCTTTCCCAGAGGTATTATAAATTTTTCTTCAGAAACTTCCTGTTTGATCGCCCTGTAGATACGTTTCGGTTCCATAAAAATAACAGGGTCATTGGATTCAATGGCTGAAATTAGCAATCCCTTTGCATCATGGGGAGTAGAAGGGATAACAACCTGAAGCCCGGGAATATGCCCCCATATAGCTTCCATACTTTCACTGTGATGTTCCAGGGCATTTATACTCCCGCCATAAGGCATTCGAATAACCATTGGAACCGGATATTTACCCCTTGTTCTATTTCTAAACCGCGATATGTGGGAAATGATCTGATTAAAAGCAGGGTAGGCGAATCCAGAGAACTGCATTTCAATAACAGGGCGTAAGCCTGCAACTGCCATTCCCAGAGCCGTTCCTGCAATTGCACTTTCTGCTAAGGGACTGTCAAAGACCCTCTTCTCTCCAAACTTTTCCTGTAAACCTTCGGTCACCCGGAAAACTCCGCCTTCAAGTCCACTATCTTCACCGTAAATTACAATATTTTCATCCTCATCAAGTTTCATTCCCAGAGCCTGATTAATGGAATTAACCATATTCATTACTTTCATTTTCTGGTCTCTTTCCAATTAAGAAATTTTTTATAGGCCACTTTCTGGCGATTGAGTTCTTCGGGAAGCTCTTCGTAATGATAGTCAAAAACTTCATCCAATGTAGTTGTTGGATAATTTTCTGCTTCCTCAAATTGTCTTTCTATTTCCAAATCATATTGATCAAGAAGAGCATTTTCTTCTTTTGCATTCCAGAGATCTTTTCCTTGCAGATATTTTTTTAAACGTAGTAAGGGGTCTTTAGCCGCCCAATTGTCCTCCTCTTCTTTTGTTCTATATTTAGAAGGATCATCAGATGTTGTATGGGCTCCTGCCCGGAAAGTCAGAGCTTCGATAAGAACAGGACCATTGCCTTTTCCGGCATAATCTGCAGTAGTTTGTACTGCATCATACATAGCAAAAATATCGTTTCCATCAACCTTAATACCAGGCATTCCATAGGCCACAGATTTTGCTGCAATATTTACCGATGCTGTTTGTTTATTGAAGGGTACCGAGATAGCAAACTGATTATTCTGTACTATAAAAATAACAGGAACCTTCCAGACAGCGGCGAAATTCATTGCTTCATGAAAATCCCCTTCACTTGTACCTCCGTCCCCTACAAAAGTGAATACAACCTTATCCTTTTCCTCCTTGTATTTAATTGCATATCCTATGCCTACAGCATGAAGAAGCTGGGATGCAATGGGAACAGAGAATGGGAGAAAGTTTTTGGCATTTTTAAATATAAGTGAATCTTCATGTCCCCTAAAGTAAAGGAAGTATTCTTTAAGGCTCATTCCCTTTGCAAGGTATGTTCCTAGTTCTCTGAAAGCTGGAACAAGCCAGTCTTCGTCACGAATAACCATTCCTGCTGCCACTGCAATTGCTTCCTGCCCCAGATTAGGGGGATAGGTGTACATTCGTCCCTGGCGTTGATAAGAAACTGCCTTTATATCGGCCTGTCGGGCAAAAAGCATCTTTTCGTAAGCTGTCTTTGCTTCCATATCATTTAGTTTATTATCCCAATCAGCCAGGGTAAGATTACCATTCTTATCCAATACCTGATACATAATATCTTTTAAGGGATCATATTTTTTAAAATTCAATTATTCCTCCCAGGGTTGAACTTTGAGTATACATTTATTATATTCATACCATAGATGAGTAATTTACTAATCTTTGCAGAAAAAGTGAATCAATTATTTTGAATTAGAAGTATTTTTTATTTTATTACAGGAAAAAGGAGATATATAGATGAAAGGGACTGTCACTAATTTTAATAATCATCCAAAATATGGTAATTTTTCAAATTATATCAATCAATATCAGTCAGATTTACGTGAAGTTTTAATTACACATAATGAGATAGAAACTCATAATCATATTCAGGGGATTTCTCCCTACCTATTAAGAAAAGTCCATGGATTGACACCTCTTTCTGTATTTATTCCAAAGGAATATGGCGGCTGGGGAGGAAATCCCAAAGAGTGTCTGACTCTTCTTGAAACAGCTTCTTACGAGTCCATTGCAGTTGGACTGATGTTTGGGATAAATGGAGCACTATTCATTGATCCGGTTCATCATCGCCTGGCCGAAATTCAGACATTCTTTACTCTAACTTCAGGATTATGTCATTTTGCCAGTCTAAATACATCATTTAGAACAAATCTGTCAAGACTGGGATTACAGGCTAATGCCATGAAAGCCATATTAACTGATATGATGCAGGAAGCTGCACAATCATTGTTACAGCTTGTAGGTGCCAAAGGGTTTCGAAGAGATCATTTTGCCGGACGTGCTATTGTTGACTGCAGACCATTTCAAATTTTTGAAGGATCCAATGATGTAATGTACTCCCAGGTAAGTGATATGCTGATAAAAGAGATGGTTAAAATCAGGGAAACTAATTTATTTAAATTTCTAAAATCCTACAAAGATGCTGAATTGGCAGCTCCTGAATTTAAAGAATCCATTAATATTTCTATTGTGAACCTGTCGCAAAGGCAGAAAGTTCTCCTTGGCAAGGTAATAAGTCATATTCTTGCCCTAAACCACAGTTTAAAAATGGGAAACAGCGGATTCAGTACAGACCTTATAAATCAGGCAATTCAAATGACAAAACACAGGGTTGCCTCTTTTGTTGCGGGGATAAAAATCTATACATCAATGGGAGTATTTGAGGACTATCAATTGGGTGCTGATTGGAAAAAATGCTAAAAATTTAAACCTCATGCAAAGTCTGCATTGGTTTAAGCCTGGCTGCCTGCCAGACACTATTCCAACCAGCAAGCAAAGCAGTGCTAACAGCGATCAAAAGCGCCAGACCCAATGTTCCGGTAGTAACAGTTGCCGATAAGCGGATTGCCTCTGATGGGAGAGCGGCAGCTGCCAAACCCGGTAATGTTTCATTTATAGATATGATGGGGGCAAATAAATAGCCAATCAGTGCTGCCAAACCCGAGCCCAGTGAAATTCCACCCAAACCTCCAAATAACCCTAAAATAAGAATTTCGCTCAGGAGAACACGGATTACATCACGACTGCGCCAGCCGATAGCCTTCATAACCCCAATTTCCCTTCTCCTCTCGGTTATCAAACTGGTCAGAGCGACCCACGCAAGAGCCATACCTCCAGTCATACCCACCAGACTGGCGACAAATGAAAATTTGGACGAAATACGTGCAACACCTCCCATAACCTGAAAGATGCTTTCCTGACTCATGGCACTTATCGTTCCCAATTGAGCAGTCAGGTCCGTTACGATAGCTTCGATTTTGCTGGCATCTGTAATACGGGCGTAAATCTGATTGACATGCCCCACATCCATACCTACTAATCCCCGGGCTTCAGACAGGGGGATATACAGATTGGCAACACCGGCCTGACTACCGCTCTGCTGGTCAACAATCCCTACTACCTGAAAGTCCCGTTCTCCAATGGTAACAGTATCACCCGGTTTAAGGCTGTAAATAGCAGCATAATGACGATCGACAACAGAAACACCTGATTCATTCATGTTAAATACACGACCGGAAACCAGTCCCTCCTGTAATACCCTCCCTGGTCCAAGTTGTTTCTCATCAGGATTTACACCCAAAACAACCTGATACTGATTGGCTCCAAAATCCCAAACCTCAAGAGCAGTGGCAATTTTGTTAATACCTTCTGCGGCTTTGATGGTATTAACTTCGTCCGGAGAAAAGGGAGCGGATCCAAAAGGAAGCCGGATCCCACGGGTACGCTGTGCAGTGGATGATCCCTCCCTGGAAGGACGGGTAATCAGTAAATCAGCAGCAACTCCGGCTAAAGGAGCTTGTGCAGCCTGGCGAAAACCTGTACCAAGGGAGGTTAAAGCCACAAATAGTGCAGCCCCTAAAGCAACCCCCCCGATAACCCCTATTGCACGTCCAGGGCGATGAAGAAACTGGGAAACAATATAGGCCTTCATCAGCTTTGCTCCAGAATCCCGTCTAGTACTCGTTTCAAATCTTCAAGGCTCCATTCTCCATCCGCTACAAATCCTGTTCCTCCTCCCTGAGGAAAACTGATAAATTCGACTGAACGATTATCCACAGTAAATTCCATCGACCCATCAATAAATATTGCCAGAGGAATATGTCCATCCAGCTTTCTCGATTCGACAAATAATTTCCCTTCCGAACTGCTGAAAGTATATTGGATAATTTGGATTTCCTCCCCATATTCTTCAAGAAGATTGTCTATATCTGTGACAACTTTTCGTACCGGGCCATGGTTAAGATAAATAATCTCAACTACAGGTACATCCGACATGACATTCTCTTCTTTAATATTCTCTTCTGCTTCCTGCCCACCATTTGCAAACAGCGATACACTCAGGAAAAAACCAAACAACATAATTACAACAACCAAAAATCCTTTTTCCATATTAAACTCCCGTTTCTATTTTTCATTCTGTTTATCACCCGAAGGCATGTTTTATTTGTACCCTGGGTAGGCGCATTTTGTTTTACCGTGGTACAATCTGATTCAATATTTATTTCCCACTATCTTTCCGTCTTTCATTTTTATTACCCGGTCTGCTTCTGCCGCAACCTCCGGATCATGTGTTATTATTACTACTGCTACATTATCTTCCAGATTTAATTTTCGAAGGAGCTGCATAATCTCAGCTCCGGTTTCACTGTCAAGGTTACCTGTCGGTTCATCTGCCAGAATCAGATTGGGATTGTTAATCAGTGCCCGGGCGATTGCCACTCTCTGCTGTTCCCCACCGCTAAGTTGACCTGGACGGTGTTTTTGACGGTGTCCCATCCCAACCTGTTTCAAACGGGTAATCGCCTGTCTGTGTCGTTCTTTGGCTGTCATAGATGATGGATACAGTGGAAATGCAACATTCTCCAATGCTGAAAGTGTCGGAATAAGATAGAAGGACTGAAAAACCAGACCTACATGTTCCCTCCGCCACAGGGCCAGTGAGTCCTCATTAAGTGGGCTGATATCTTTTCCCTGAAACAAAATCCTTCCTGAATTAGGGGATTCCAACCCTGCCAATAAATGTAATGCTGTTGTTTTACCAGAACCTGAGCGCCCGATAATAGCCAAAAAATCAGTTTTTCCAACTTCCAGAGAGACATCCCTCACCGCTTCAACCTGACCAAATGTTTTGTGTAGATTTTCTGCTTGTAACAGACTATTCATCTTGTAATACCTCCGCTGGTTTTATATTTGCCGCCCTTCCCGCAAGGACAATCCCTACACCTGCCCCGCAAAGTACTGCCAGTAACAGAGCAGCCGATGCTGTTATCCAGTCGATTTGAGCTGGAAGAGGGATAGTAAGCCCCATCTCAAGTGCTCCGCCGGATAAAAAGTGGGGTGTGGGACTTAGTTCCCAGGGGACGGGAATATTTACGCTGGTCTGATTTAGAATAAACGTAATTACTGATGCAATCCCCAGCCCTGCAATCCCTCCTGCAAATGAGAGAACAACTGCCTCTGCTGTTAACTGCTTCACAATGCTGATACGGAGCCAGCCGACTGCACGCATTAAAGCAATATCACGGCGACGCTCCCGAAGATTTGAAGAAATCGAACGCAGCAGCCCTGCTATGGCCACAAGTAATCCCGTTAAACCGATAACCCATCCAAACTGGTCAATTAATTGGAAACTTGCCCCCAGAACCTTACCAAAAGATTGTGCTGACGAAACCAGGGATTGATCCCCAAGTAATTCTTCCACTGCCTCAGTAACGTTTTCAGCCTGAGCTTGATTTGCCTTGATAAATAGAATATTGGAATCACCCTTTTGGAAATCATGAACAGCCAGCACACTAGCGGCACTGCCCGCAATCTCCCTGGCATCAACAAGTGGAATATAGATGTTGGCATTAGCCACCTGTCCGGTCCTGCTTGTATCAACAAGGCCAACAATAGAAAAAGTGCGTCCTGCAATTAAAACAGTATCATCCAACTTAATGCTGTTTTCCTCTGCAAAACTGACATCAACAACAGCCTTTAGGTGGTCATTTTGGGCTAAAAAACGTCCATCCCTTACAGCCGTCAGTAATCGTCCGGGTCCTACAGCTTTATCTATTGATACGGTCGGTTCCAGTCCCAATACTACCAAAAACTGATCCGGATCAAAATCCCAGAAGAGAACTGCCTCACCAACACTCTCAACTCCTGGTAAACTCCTAATTGCTTCAACTTCATCCCTGTGAATAGGAGCAGTTGAGTGGGGGAATACTGGTCCCTCAAAGGCTTCTGGTACATCCCCCTGTCTTTGAGCTGCTATATCCGCACCGATTAACGCCATAGGAGCCCGGGCTGCCTGACGATAACCCGCCCCATACGCCTGAAGCGATATAAACAATGAAACACCTAAAGCAATGCTAATAACTACAGCCAGACTACGTCGCCGTCTTTGTAATAGTTCTGTAAATAAATATCCAGGGTTCATTTGGTATAATCCTCCCAAGGTTGCATGGGCGAGCAGCAAACTTGTTTGCGACCAGCCCAAGGTTGCATGGGCGAGCAGCAAACTTGTTTGCGACCAGCCCAAGGTTGCTGAGATCGTTCCTCATCGCTACGCTCTTCCGGTACGACTCATTGGCGAGCAGCAACGGAGTTGCGACGAGCCTTCATAGGGAATGTACTGATTTTAACTTGGGGTTTACTAAAGGAAAGCTAAAGATTTTCTAAAGATTCGGGTATGGGCAGATCCACTGTAAAAATGCTGCCCTTCCCGGGAACACCTTCACTTTCTGCTTTTATACTGCCCCCATGGGCTTCTACTATAGATTTTGAAATAGACAGTCCTAACCCTAATCCCCCTTCAGAAGGGTTGCGGGCTGGATCTGCACGGTAGAATCGTTTAAAAATGTGGGAGAGATCCTCTTCCAGAATGCCTGAACCATTGTCTTCTACAATAAAACTTATATGTTCATTCTTATCCAGAACAAATAATCGAATTGTTCCACCCCGAGGAGTGTGATCTACTGCATTCTCAAGCAGGTTTATCAGTACCTGCCCCATCCGCTCACTGTCAATCTTAATTGACGATAAATCCGCTGCTACCTCATGGTCAAGAACTATACCCTTTGATAAAATCAGAGGCTTTACTCTGGTAACAATACCCGTAATAAAATCGGCTGCTGCAACAGTGGAGATTGAGAGGGGTAAAGAAGTATTATCCATAGCTGCAGCCTGACGGAGATCTCCTACCATATAGAGTAATCTCGATACTTCGGAATGCATTGCCTCAAAAGCTGTTTCTGCAGTTCGCCGGTCAGCAATCCTGCCGGAGCGCAAACCTTCCAGATAGCCTCTTATTACGGTCAATGGTGTTCGTAGATCGTGGGAAACATTCGCAACCAGCTCTCTTCGTAATTGCTCTACACTATCCACACTCATCGCCATTTGGTTAAAGGTTTTTCCCAAAACAGCTACTTCATCCTTTCCATGAACTACTACCCTTGCGGTGTAATCACCATTGGCGAATTTAACAGCAACTCTACCCATTTCAGCCATAGGGCGGCTGATAGAACGTGTAAGGAGAACCCCTAAAACTGCTGCCAGTAAGGCTGCCATCAGACCGGCAATGATCAGCCCACAGGTTACATCTCTTAAAAAAGCTTCATCGGCCCGTTCGTGAGATATATTGTGCTGCACATAAATCCTGCCTATAAGTATGTCCCCTTCTCCAATCACCGGTATGGTTACATTTACATCAGGAATATCTGCTGCAGTTTGTCCTGTCAAAATGGTTTCCGTACTTGCAACAACTATCCCATCTTTATCGGTAAGCGTAATTGGAGCTCCAATCATCAATCCGGCTTCTGCAATATCCGGCTGGACCCCCTCCCAGGAGCCATTATTTATATAATAACCAGTAAGCATCACCGGCAGCATTTCACTGTGGGAAGCAGCCTGACTGCTAAGGTAGGTAGAGAATGTTCTTGATGTAATCTGATTGATAATAAATGACATCAGTACAATTGTTACTCCAATTAATATCAGATAACTTAGTAACAAACGGCGGGCCATTATTCCAGCTCCTGATATGTGTACCCTATACCATGAATGGTACGAATCAATTCTGATCCAAAGGGTCCAAGCTTGCGGCGTAAATTACTGACATGAGCGGTAACTGTTTCTTCTCCTGCACCATCGATGTATCCCCATACCTTTTCCATCAGATGGTTTCGGGAAAAGGTCCATCCGGGGTTTGCCATCAGTATGTGGAGGAGATCAAACTCAATGGGCGTTAGGTCAATAGGTCTGCCGTCCAGTGTTACAGTCCGACTTGCTGAATCAAGACGAAGATGTTCTCCTCCAAGGGAGGCTGAGCGTGGTGGATCATTGTACTGATATGCACGTCGCAACAGTGCTTTTACACGTGCAACAAGTTCAACAGGGCTGAAGGGTTTGGTAAGATAGTCATCAGCACCAATTCCCAGACCAATAGCCTTATCTGTGTCATCGGCACGGGCAGTGAGCATTAGAACAGGGACTTCAGATTTTCTCCGGATACGACTGCACAATTCCAGTCCATCTATTCCAGGCAGCATAATATCCAGCAGAACCAGTTGGGGAGAGTTCTGTCTGAAGGCCTCTTCTCCTGATAACCCGTCAGTAGCGATAATAACCTTAAAAGTCTCTCTTTCAAGATAAAAACGTACCATCTGCGCAGTTTGGGGATCGTCTTCAACCAGTAAGATGTAAAAAACCTTGATCATATAATTATCAACACCCATTTCCTTCTCAATAGGGTATTATACAACATAGTGGAAAATTTATTCCATAAAAATCAAACAGCCCGAAGATTATACCTTTTTAGCAGCAGATAAAAAAAGAGAGAATTAATAAAAATTCCGGCAGTTATATATGCAGGAAATAATATTCCACCCCCCTGTAATACCGTGAAATATGATTCTGCAACCCAGAAGCCGGGGAAAATACCACCCAAAAACTTCCATGGTGCCGGTGCAAACCAGCTTATAAACGGAGCAATAAACAGAATTCCTGATATTTTCCCCATTGCCATCGCCTCAATTTTATTTTTTGCTAATACAGCAATAAAAAGTGCTTCAAATGGAGCACCCAGAGAGGCTATTAGTATGATCGGGATATAAATTAAGTAATTGATCTCTGCCAGTCCGGAAAGATAAGGAACAGGAAGTAGAATTAGAAATGTCCAGACAAATGGGGATGTAAGTCTGTACATGATGTATCCCTTTCGTCCAAGGGGAGTAACTGCAATAGCTGGAACCACATTCTCATCTCCCTCATCTACAAGCATCAATCCGGAAACCATTCCGGTTAGAAGAGGTCCCATAATAATCAGGAATATTAAAATTAAAGGAGTAAAGCTATTAAGGTTAACCCACTCCGAAACAAGGGGAATTAACTGAGGTAAGCCGAATTTTAATAGTAACGCCAGAAATATAGGTACAGGTAGAAGTACCATAAGAATAAAATCTCTGCTGATGTTTTTTATATCAAGCTTTAACAGACTGATTCCTTTCATCATTCTCCCCCTTTCAGAATAATTTGTTTGTAGAATGATTTCTCAGCCGGAATCATAATTATTATAACAGCTGCTGTCATAGTAATTACAGACAGGATAAGTTCAAAGAGAGAATGACTCCTGTATCCCACTGCGGTGGAAATAAGTACCAAAGCCCCCTTTGAAGGTAGGATATAGTGGAAATAACCCGGGATAATACCGAAATAATCAAGTATTGAAAGATTGAAGACAAAACTATAAATTCCCAGTTTTACAACTAAAGATATTATATTACCCGCAGAAGCTGAAACCATTAAACTAAATGCAACAAAAAAGAATGTAGTTAGAATTACAGCAGGTAACAGTAATAATAGATGTACCGAAAAGCTGCTGCTTAGGCCGCTGATCAAAAAGGTACATACAGTTGCGGGTATTGCCATGGAGATCATCTTTGAAAATATATATGTTCGTATGGGAAGGGGTGTTATAAAGAGGTTCTCGAACATATTATCATCCCGTTCAAGGAGAACAATTGCCCCTGTAAAAATAAGTGCAAATGTAAACGGCTCTGAAAGCATAAAAATGGGGAGACTTACCATTTTGATATTATCAGGAAGAAAATAGAGCATTGCAGTGTATAAAAATGTAATAAAAAGCCATGCAAAATAGAATCCCTGACGAAACTGAAGTTTTATATTGTACAGGGTTAAAATATAAAGTCTATTTAAATCAGACATCCAGTTTTCTCCCTGTAGTTTTTATAAAAATATCTTCAAGAGATGCTTCCCTGGAATGGATGGTTTCAATTTGTTCATTCTGAATAAGTGCCATAAAGTCCTTGTCTGTTCCAATTTTATCAATACTAAAATCTTTGTGTAAAATTCGCCCTAGTTTGTTGTATTCCAGTCGTACCTGATTTTCACCATTATCAATTTTAAGCTGCCTTGGAGAATCTATCAGACTTAACTGACCATCAACTATAAATGCCACACGATTGCAGAGCTCGTCGGCCACATTCATATTATGGGTTGTTAAAAAAATTGTTTTGCCCGAATCCTGAAGGTTTTTAATTATATCCTTAATTCGTTTTGCATTTAGTGGATCAAGACCCGTCGTCGGTTCATCAAAAAATATAATTTCAGGGTCATTTACCAGTGACCTGCAGAAATTAAGCCTCATTTTCATTCCCTTGGAATAATCCGAAACCCTTTTATCTGCGGCATTAGACAGATCAACCATATCCAAAAGTTCGTCTGTTCTGTTTTTATTTGTTTTGTACAGGGAAGAAAAGAAGTTAAGATTCTCTCTACCAGTCAGTTTTCTATAGAGATTAGGAAGTTCAAATGAGACTCCAATATTATTATAGAAATCCCCTCTAACGTCAGATATTTCGGTATCATTGACTGATACCTTCCCGGAATATCTTTTGAGAATTCCAATAAGTATTTTCTGAGTTGTACTTTTTCCTGCTCCCGAAGGCCCCAGAAAACCGAAAATTTCCCCTTT
>JAQIBN010000223.1 GCA_027859095.1 Spirochaetia bacterium
CCTCATCATATTGCGCAACAATAGCAGGATCAAACCCATCGTAAGCTTTTCTGTAACTGTCCCTGCGTTTTAGTATTGTAAGCCAGCTTAATCCTGCCTGGGCTCCTTCTAAAATTAGAAATTCAAAGTGTTTATTATCATCATATACCGGTACTCCCCAATCTTTATCATGATATTCAATATATTGATCATTACCCTCACACCAAGTGCATCGATTCATAAATACTCCATTTGATAAAAATTTGGTTTTATAGCAATATTTTATATAATAATCAATGTAATTAATTAAAATCAACTTTAATATTGATATATTCCCCCTTGATAAATCTAATCTAAGCCCTTAATATACTCTTTTCCAGTAATAAAAAAAAGAAATCTTTTAGATCTAATTTTCAAATAAAATGATTCTGATCTATAGATTTCTGCTAGTAATCATAATAAAAGGAGACTTATAATGTCAAGAAAATTAGTAGTTATTGCTCTTGGTGGAAATGCCATAAAGCAGGCAGATGAAAAGGGTACAACAGAAGAACAGATGCATAATGTTGATATTGCAGCAAAGCAGATAGCAAAAATTGCAAAATCAGGATGGGAAGTTGTTATTACCCATGGTAATGGTCCTCAGGCAGGATCACTTCTAATTCAGCAGGAAGAAGCTTCTTCATTGGTTCCTGCACAAACTCTTACTGCTGTTGGTGCAATGACTCAGGGTCATATAGGATGGATGTTTCAGAATAGGCTTGCATTTCATCTTCAGGCTGAAGGTGTTGATATGCCAGTTTGTTCTATTGTAACCCAGGTAGAGGTTAGTTCTGATGATCCTGATTTCAAAGATCCTTCCAAACCTGTAGGACCATTCTTTACAGAAGCAGATGCGAAAACTCATGCTTCTAATAAAGGATGGATTGTTAAAGAAGCTAAACCCGGTGTAGAAAAAAGCTGGCGAAGAGTTGTTCCTTCTCCTGAACCCATTAGCATTGTAGAAGAAAAAGCCATTAATAGCCTAATTGAAAATGATATAATTGTTATAGCTTCCGGTGGTGGTGGTATTCCTGTTGAGAAAGGCAGTGATGGAAGCTGGGTTGGAGTTGATGCTGTAATTGATAAAGATAGAGCGGGATTTAAGTTGTCACAGGCTGTAAAAGCTGATAAGTTTATGATACTTACAGATGTAGAAAATGTATATGTTAACTTTAACAAACCTGATCAAAAAGCACTGGAAGAGATTACTCTTGATGTTGCGCAAGGTTATCTTGATGAGGGTCAGTTCCTTGCAGGTTCCATGGGACCTAAAGTTGATGCATGTATGCGATTTGTAAAATGGAGTGGCAGAGAAGCCATCATTACTTCACTTGATTCAGCTCTTACTGCATTAATTGGTGAAACAGGTACAAGAATTAAAGCATAAATAAAGATAATTTGGGCGCCACAAAGTGTCGGGGACCCAAAATAGTCGCGATAAAGATAATTTGGGGTATAAGAATGAATAGTTTAGCAGGGGAATTAAATTCCATCATTGAAGGAAGCATTGTAGATGATCTGTTATCAGATTTTGGAAGGCGGTTTTTCTTTCCAAAAGGTATAGTAGCACAGTCTGCTGAAGCAAAGAAGAAGGCAACAAGGTTTAATGCTACTGTTGGTATGGCTACTTCCAAAGGGAAACCCATGTTTTTAAATAGTGTTAGGGATCAGGTTGCTGAGCTATCCGTATCAGATGTATTCCCTTATGCTCCAACTCCAGGGGTACTGGAACTTAGAAATATATGGCGGGAGGAAATGGAAGCTAAAAATCCTTCCTTAAAAGGGAAAGAAACTTCTGTTCCTCTTGTTACAAGCGGTTTAACTCACGGCTTATCTGTTCTGGGTGATATGTTTCTTAATAATGGAGATACTATAGTCTTCCCTAATATGTTCTGGGGTAATTATCGCCTTATTTTTGAGGGTAGAAACCAGGCTGATATTGTTACATTCCCATTTTTCTCTAAAGATGGCGGTATGAATATTTCTGCTTTTGAAAAAGCTTTAGCTGATGCCCCTGGTGATAAAGTAGCTTTTGTATTAAATTTTCCTAATAATCCAACTGGTTATACGCCATCGGCTGATGATGGAGATAAAATTATTGAAATGCTATTAAAACTGGCAACAGGTGGTAAAAAAATTCTTGCAATAATGGATGATGCTTATTTTGGTCTTTTCTATGAAAAGGAATCTTTGAAAGAATCTCTTTTTGGAAGAATGGCAGATCTTCATGAAAACATCCTTGCTGTAAAAGTTGACGGTGTTACAAAAGAAAATTTTGCATGGGGGTTTAGAATTGGGTTTCTTACATATGCTTCAAAAAATCTTAGTACTGAAGCTCTCGGGGCAATAACAACAAAAACTTCTGGGGCAATAAGGGCTTCTATTTCAAACTCAAATAAAATGGCACAAAGTCTGGTTTTAAAATCTTTTGCATCTGATACATATCAAAAGGAAAAAGATGCTGGATTTGATATTCTTAAAGAACGTTATCTTATGGTTAGAAATCTTGTCGAATCTTTTGATTTAGATTCTCCTCTAAAAGCACTTCCTTTTAATTCAGGTTATTTTATGACCTTTCTTTATAAGGGTGATTCAGAAAAACTTAGGGTTCATTTACTGGAGGAGTATGGAATTGGAACAATTTCAATTCAGGGGAAATATCTTAGAATTGCCTATTCAAGTGTAGAGCTTGAGAATTTGGAAGAGCTTTATACTTTAATAGATAAGGCTGCAAAAGAAGCTCTTTAATAATTTTTTGAATGAACGTAAAAATAAAGATATACTTTACTCATAAAGATGAGCAGTTTATGGGTATTGGTGTTTACTGGCTGCTTCTTGGAATTAAGAAATATGGCTCTATTCGTAGAGCTGCAGAAGATATGCATCTCTCTTATGTAAAGGCTCTTGGAATGCTTAATACCCTTGAAAAAGCATTAAATGAAAAGATACTTAACCGCAGGCGAGGGGGTGAGAGTAGGGAAGGCACCACCCTAACAGATAATGGTAACAAGCTTATAACTTTGTATGAGGAATATCAGGAGAAAGTAAAATCTTATGCCAAATCAGAATTTGAAAATTTCAGTAATCAGTTTAACTTAACTGATTAGCTCGAGTTTTTTGAGTTCTTCAATCAAGTTTCTTTTATTATAGGGCTTTGTTAAATATCCATCACACTGATTTTTAAAAGCTTCCATAATATTACCGGCATCTCCAAGGGCGCTTACCATTATTATTTTGCAGCTGCTTTTTCCCTGAATACCCTTTTCTTTTTCTTTTTTTCTGAATTTCTGCAGTAGTGTTTGACCATCCATTTTTGGCAGCATAATATCAAGCAAAACTAAGTCGTACCGATTACCTGTATCTATATATTTATTAAATAAATACTGTGCAATCTTTCCATCTTCCGCCAAATCATATTCATTTGCTATTGGTTTCATTAACATTTCAATCATTTTACGACTTATCGCATCATCTTCAACTATTAGAACATTCAAATTAAACTCCTCTATGAATTTAGTAACACATTGATACGGAATATTGGTCCTTCTGCACTAAAATAAATTTCCTGGCTTTTATCCAATTGTTCAATATCTTCTTCATCGTAATTAACTGCAGGAAAGGATATATTGTATTTAGCACCCCTACCCAATAATTCTGTCATAAAATTACCTGCAATTACATTCAGGATTTCCAATAAACAGTCATCAATTTCTGATGCATGCATTTCATCCCAGTCAGTAGAATGAATAGTTTCAACAATAGTCTTTCGAAGATCCAAAGGAAGGTATGCAATTATATATCCATTGCTAGGTGAGATAATGTCAATATAAAGAATTTGTGTATAATCGAAATTTTCAGGGCTTTTTTCAATGTGAAGTGTATCAATAAAAACCATATCAGAAAAAACTGATTCAATTGTTTTTATCATTGCTTCTTTGATATTTTCTTCAGTCATCAGTTTCCTCCATAAAATCAAAAACTTTTGCAGGACTTAGTGGTTTCCCAATTACAGCCAGTACGCCCTCTCTTTTTAGTCTTGCTTCTAGTATTTCATTATCAAGACTTGAAACAACTACTATGGGTATATCTTTTTTGTCTTCACTTGATTTGAGTTTTCTAATAAAAGTTTTACCACCCATCTTAGGCATTTTTAAGTCAGTTATAATTAGATCTACCTTTTCTGAATCCAATATGGTAAGTCCCTGTAGGCCATCTTCAGCTTCAAAGTATTCAAGATCAAAAAAACCTGCCATTTCAATGCATCGTTTAATTATCATTCTTGAAGTTGCAGAATCGTCTGTAATAAGTATCCTTTTATATTTCATATCTCCTCCGTCGACTAATAATGGGTCCCCGACACTTCGTATCGCCCATTTTATCTATATCTAAATTTCCCATTTATCTTTTGCATTCGATAGGAGTACCCTACCTGTATCTACATCAATTGAAACTGTTCTGCTTATATTCCCACCTATATCTTCTTTCATAACTCCTAAGCCATTTTTCCATAAATATCTTTTTACAGCAATTCCATTTCTCTTCCCAATATCAAATGTTTTATTTTCGTCCATTATACTTGACCCACCAGCAATTTTTATGACTGTTGTTTTCCTGTCCCCCCCCAATTCCTTAAATTCCTTAAGAAGGAGAGGTAGGCCTGTATCTACAAAATATCCTGGTAGAGATTTTGCTTTATCTGTATTTACAGCACTTTCTGGAAGGGCAATATGAATCATCCCTGCAATTTTTGTTTTTCTATCATATAGTATTACAGCTACACAGGAACCCAGAGCATATGTTTTTATCTCATCTCCCTGTGTAGAGCTTGTTTTTAAATGCCCAATGCCAATATCATATCTCATTATTTCATGCCCTCCAAAATAGAAATTAAGCGATCTGTAACATTCTGAAGTGGGACAAGTTCCTCTGCCCCTCCACATTCCCATGCCTCCATAGGCATACCAAAAACTACCGAGGTTTTTTCATCCTGGGCTATTGTTTTTGCTCCTGCATCTCTCATGTGTTTCATTTCAAATGCTCCATCTCTACCCATTCCTGTTAGAATAACACCTACTGCATTTGGACCAACCTGTTTTGCCACTGAATCAAAAAGTATTCCCACAGAAGGTCTGTGTCCATTTATTTTTTCTCCATTAAAACAATGAACCTTGTATTGGCCTCCTGTTCTAACTACTTTTAAGTGAAAATCACCACCGGGTGCAACAAGAACCGTACCTCTAAGAATCCTGTCTCCTGACTCCGCTTCTTTTACAGTTACCTTGGATACCTTGTTTAACTTTTCTGCAAACATCTTTGTAAATCCACCTGGCATATGCTGGACTATAATGGTCCCTGGCATATTAGCTGGAAATTGTTCAATTATTTTTCTTAAAGCTACTGTTCCACCTGTAGATGCTCCCATTACAATTATTTTATCAGTTCCCCCATGCAATATCTTTTGTCTGGGTTTAGCTGAAACTCCGGAGTAATTATTATTTTTCCAGGAGGATACATCTGTTTTTGCAGCAACTTTAAGTTTTATAATCAATTCATCTATCATTTCATGTAATTTATTTCCAAAACTGGAAGATGGTTTTAATACATAGTCTATGGCACCACTTTCCAGAGCTTCTATAGTTATGGATGCTTTAGGTCCAGTCATGGCAGATACCATTACTACAGGTACAGGATATTGAGGCATAAGTTTTTTAAGAAATTCTACACCGTCCATTTTGGGCATTTCCACATCTAAAGTAATTACATCAGGGTTTTTATTAACTATAATTTCCCTCGCAATATATACATCAGCAGCTGTTCCAATTACTTCAATTTCGGGATCCTTTGCAAGTCCCTTAGATAGGATACTCCTTACCAGTGCAGAATCATCTACTATAAGTACTTTTATTTGGTTCACAACTTTTTCCTGTATACAGCTGGAATGAGATAATTGAATTGATCTGAATTTCTACCAATAGTTTCGCTGTGACCAATAAATAAAATCCCATTACTGGTTAAATTTGTATGATACTTTGAGATGAGAGTATCCCTGGTTATTTTGTCAAAATATATCATTACGTTTCTACAAAAAATTATATCGAATTTATTTGAAAAGGGGAAAGTATCTCGCATAAGATTTAGTCTTTTAAATAATATAAGATCTCTAAGGGAAGATTTTACACTATATTTCCCTGTTCCCATGTTATTAAAATATTTATCCAAATATTTTGTCGGCATAGATTTTAATTTATCCTGGGTATAAATTCCTGATTTTGCAGCGCTTAATGCACTGGTAGAAATATCAGTTGCAAGAATTACAGGTTTGATATTTGTTAATTTTTTCCCAAAGTATTCTTTTAAAAGAATTGCCAGAGTGTAAGGTTCTTCGCCGGCAGCACTGCCAGCACACCATATTCTTAATTCTGATGGTTCTTTCAGCTTATGAGAAGCCTCAATTTCTGGTAGGGTAGTAGAAGTAAGGTATTTAAAATGTTCATTTTCTCTAAAAAAATACGAATGATTGGTGGATAAATTGTCAGCAAGTTCTACTTGAAGTAACCCTGATTTATCTTCTTTTATTGCATTGTAGTAGTTTGTAAAGTTTCCATATCCTTTGGTTCTTATTATTTTATTTAATCTGCCTCTTACAAGAGTTTGTTTATTATCAGTTAAATTTATTCCAAAATTTTTATATAATAATGATGATATTTGTTTGAATTCATTTTCTGTAATAGAAACCATTTCTGTATTCAATATTTTACTCCAATACCTGGGAGATAAAAGCACCGGTATCAATAACCAGACAGACATCTCCTCCACCCAAGATACTGCAACCAGAGACAGCTTTCACATTATTTAGATATTCTGGAAGAGCTTTTATAACAAATTGCCTGTTTCCAATTATTTCATCTACAAGAATGGCAATTTTCTTTTCATAGGCTGTAGCTATAATTAAAATACCATCTGTATAATCTTTACTTGTTGTTGATAGATCGTAAAACTCAGAAAGCTTTATAAGTGGAATGATTTCATCTCTCAGATTAAGAACTTGTTGGTTTACACTTGTAGTTGTTATCTGGTGTGCTTCCGGTTTATGAAATTCAATAATATCTGTTGTAGGTATAGAACACAACATATCATTAGATCTAAAGAGGATTCCATCCAAAATTGCAAGTGTTAATGGAATTTGTAGAATAAATGTCGTTCCTTTTTGAGATTCACTTAAAATTTCAACCTTGCCTCTTAATTTTTCAATATTCTTTTTTACTACATCCATTCCAACACCACGGCCAGATATTTCTGATACTATTTCGTTCGTTGAAAAGCCTGGTTCGAATATTAAAGGCCATATTTCAGAATTAGTTTTAGACTCCACTTGCTCCTGTGATAGCAGACCTCTTTCAACAGCAATCTCTGATATTCGATCTCTGTTTAATCCACCCCCATCATCAATAATAGATATCCAAATCTCATTTCCTTCATATTTTGCATTCAGCTTAATTGTTCCCTCTGCAACCTTTCCATTTTGTATTCTTTCTGCACTGGATTCTACACCATGATCAACTGCATTTCTAATAATATGGACCAGAGGATCAGCAATTTGATCAATTACATTCCGATCCATTTCGGTATCTTCTCCACTAACCAGGAAGACAACTTTTTTATCAAATTTCTTTGATAGATCACGTATCAATCGTCTCATTTTATTAAAGAGTCCATCCAGAGGAATCATTCTTATAGCCATTGTAACTTCCTGCATCTCTTTTGTTATTTTTGACAATGCAGTTAGAGCCTGTGTAAAGTTATTAAGTTCCAGATCATTTAATTCCGGATGATGAATAACCATGGTTTCGGCTGTTATTAGTTCTCCCACAAGATTAAATAGTTTATCAAGGCGTTCTGTACTTACCCTTATATCCTGCTTTTTTAAAAGGGTTTGCCCTCCGGATGCTTGAGTACTTTGATTCTTACCCTGTTTTTTTAGAGCTTTTTCTAATAGGACTTCAGTAACATTTCCTTTTTCCAAGAGAATTTCACCCAATTTCTTTTGCTGAATATTTAAGGCTTCTTCTATGCTGTATTCTGTAGTTGCACCCATATCAATAAGTATATTCCCAAGGGAGTCATGGTATTGAGATTCAATTTTTGGGTTTCTTGCATTAACAAGCTTACCATCTGTAATCTCGCTAAGTGATTCTCTAACCATATCAATTGATGAGAGGAGTGATGAAATAATTGAATGATCTGCAATTTTATCTTTTTTTCGTAGTGAATCAAAAACAGTTTCTATCCCCATGCAAAGTTTTTCAATTCTTTCAAACCAGAAAAAGCCTGAATTGCCTTTAATTGTATGAATTAGTCTAAATGATTCTTCAATATATTTAAGATTTTCGGGATCCTTTTCCAGTTCAAGAATACTGTGTTCTACTTTTTCAATAAGTTCCAGGGATTCTTCTGCAAACTGTTTTGTCATTTCAGGAGTAATTAATTCATCCTCAAGTATAGTTTCCTTTTGTTTAGTGTCATTTCCAAAGTTTTTTATTTTTTCAATATTGCTATGAATTTCAATTTTAGATTCAAAAACTTCTGTTATTATACCATCTTCAAAGCTATTTGCCCAAATCTCAAGTTCACCCATCATCTGATTAAGGGTATCTGATCCTTCCAGCAGTATATCTATTAAACTAGTATCAATTGAAATTATATCATCCCTAAGGTTGTCCAGTAGGTTCTCAAGGCTATGACTTAGATCTTTTATATTGAATAAACCCAGGAACGAAGCAACTCCTTTTATGGTATGCATTGATCTGAAAATTTCATTTACAGTTTCAGGATCATCATTATTTTCCAAAGAGACAATTTTTGTTTCAATATTTTCCAGATGTTCATTTGTTTCTGATATAAATGAAGCAAGAATTTCCATATCTTCAATCACAGCCTGATCATTATTAATCGACTCCAATTTTTTTTCAGGTTGATTTTTACTGGTAGATAGAGCGGAAGTCAGGCTTTTTATAGAATTTACAATATCCTCTTCAGGGCCTGCTTTCATAAGAAGTTTAAATTTCTGTGCCACATGACCAAGGATTTCTTTTTCCCTGATCTCTAAATTATCTTCTTCAAGAAGATCGTTAATCTCGTCAACTATTTTTAGTTGACTAATAAGATCTCCCGGGATAAAATTCTCAAGCATGTCAATTAAGTTCTTATTAGCCATAATTTATATCCTTTAAAAAAGTGTAATATCGCCCTGGAGGTTAACTTTGTTATCTTCTTCATCAATTTCTCTTTCATCTAATTCAAGACCCAGGCTTATCCATTCTTCTCTTACTGTAAATATTTTAGATGCTTTAGCAAGAACTTTTGTATTAATTAATTCCCAGTCCTCTTTTGATTCCATTTTTTTATGTATTTCCAGGTCTAAAAATTCTCTCTGAATTCCTACTACAAGCTGTACTACATGTTCAAGTATTTGGCTGGTTGCATCCTGATATTGCAATGACATAGTAATTTCATTTAATCTTGCAGTTACAGATTCTGAAAGATCCTTTGATTTTTGAACAGAGGAAGCTATATTTTTGATCTGTGGAGCCAGGTTAAATGTCATTTGATGGAAGCTTTCTTTAGCTTCCTGCAGATGGGTTACTGTGCTAGTTAAGGTTTCTGATTGTCGCTGGAATGAACTTTTTATAGTTCCCCCAATCTCCTTTATCCCGGATGTAATTTTTTCTGTTATTTGTTTGGAATCACTGGCAAGTTTTTGTGTTTCTCCTGCAATTACAGCAAACCCTACACCAGCACTCCCTGCCCTGGCAGCTTCGATTGATGCATTTATAGCAAGAATACTTGTTTGATCAGCTATATCTGTAATACTATCTGTCAGGCTCTTAATATTTACTACTGTTTTTTCAATTACTTCCATGTCATTGATGTAACTTCTTTTAAGGTGTTCAACTTTATCAACAATTACCTGAAAATCTTTAACTTCTGATAATAATCTATCCATTTCATGATCCAGACTATGTTCTCCAGTATTCATATTAGCAAGGAGTATTTGAATATCTTTACTGATATTCTGGCTGTCTCCAACAATTGCAAATATTTTTTCGGTTGCATTCAAAGTAGATTCTTCGCTTTTATTAATAATTACTGTTGAAAGTTTATCTATTATAGGTGCAGTAATATCCAGTCCTGTAAGAAGTTTATGCAGAGCATCTATATTATTTTGTGATTGATTATATTTAGATTCAAACTCGTCTTTTTCATCACCTATAATCTTTATTTTTTCTTTTGTAAGTTCCTGTTCTTTTTTTAGTTCTTCCCTTGATGAACATTCTGCATCATTTTTATTAACTTTTACTGTATATGTAAATTTTACTGTAATTATAAGTAAAATAATAAGAAGTATTCCCATAATAATATTCATAACTATATTATTATAGAATATTCCTGCTATATTTATTAAAAATATTATAATAATAATCAAATAGCCTGGTTTCACATCTATTTCCTTGTATTTTGATTTCTTAACACATTCATCTTACAGTATTATGAAAGTATATGTAAATCGCAAGTATTTTTTTATTTAATATATCTCTGTAATTATGCAAAAAACTGATGTTTTCTAATCTTCCACCTATAAGCTAAATATTATTGATTGATAAAATTCCAGACCAGCTGCAAAAAAGATAATAAAAATAAAACATATACACATTATCTTTATGACTGGGAATAGTGATACTGCTACTAAAGAACGGGCACTCTCTATTAATTCATCTGAGTATATGCATAAACCAATTATTTTAAAGGATATGATTACAAAAATAAAGCGACTGTTAAATTGATATTGTAATCTATTGAGAGCGAGGACAAGAAGTGAGTGGTTTTAAAAGTAAAAGCTTAATTTGAAATATTAGAGGTTTGACATTTAGAATATTAATTTCACTGCTTCTAATCGTTGCTGCCTTAATAATAGTAAATCAAAGCATACTTATAAAAAATACTAAAAATCGTATACATAATGACAACCTTAAACAGCAGTCAGAACTTATTAAATACGAAGTTCTAAATATTTCCGATATAGTTTATCACTATATGAATCATAATCATGATAAAAATGAGCTTCTCGACTACTTAAGAAAGAAACGGTTTGGAGGAAAGAAGAATAGCAGAAAAACAGGAAGGTGGTTTTATATACTATTCCTGGGAGAAACCACCTACAGATAAAATAAGTCCTAAAGTATCCTTCATAATAGGCATACCTGAATGGGACTGGATAATAGGTACCGGGGTATATCTGGATACAGTTGATGAAATAACAGCTATTGAAGTAAGAAAAATTTACAAAGCTCTTATCTTTCAATTAATAGGTCTGCTTCTTTTTATTACCCTTATATTTCTTTTCATTTACACAAGATTTAAAAAGCTTTCAGAAACGGTTTCTAAAGATATATCTATTATTAATAACTGTTTTAGCAAAGCAGAGATAGGTTCTGAACCGTTTGTTACTCAAAAACTTAAATATAATGAGTTTTCTGTAATTGCTGAGCATGCAAATAAAATGATATCAAGACAGAAGAAGGCAGAGAGGGAAAAAGAAGATTATATGATTCGTCTCAGACTACAGAGAGAACAATCCCTTTTAGCCTATGTTGACTGGAATTTTGATAACAAAATTATAGGTTGGAATCCTGCAGCAGAGAATATATTCGGTTATTCACAAGAAGAAGCTCTGGGAAAGAACTTCGATTTAATTATACCGGATTTTGAGAAGAGTGATGTTGAGAATTTATTTCAGGATCTTGGAGGTAAAATCAATCAGGCAATACATACAAACTTGAATATTACAAAAGACGGTCAAATAATTACCTGTGAATGGTATAATAATAATTTAATAGACGACAGCGGCAATGCTTTGGGAATTACCGCAATAGCTGTTGATATTACAGAAAAACTGCGTAGACAGCATGAAATAGAAGTAAAAAATACCCAACTGGGAAAATCCATAAAAGAAAAAAACATACTCCTCCAGGAAGTTCACCATAGAGTAAAAAATAATATGGCTGTTATATCCTCTATGATAGCTCTGCAATCAAATACCATTACTAATACACATATGAAGGAGCTCCTGCAAAGCAGCCAGAACAGGATCCAGTCCATGACTATGGTTCACGAAAATATTTATAAAAACGAAAGTCTTAGTGAGGTCAATGTTAACACCTATGTATTAGAACTTATCGAATCTTTAATGCAAAGTTTCGATCTTTTTGATAACCAGATAGAATTAAATATTGATGTACTGGATATAAACCTCGAACTGGACCTGCTTATTCCCCTTGGAATGATAATAAATGAGATTGTATCCAATTCTTTTAAATATGCTTATAGAGAGGAAAAAATATTTGAACTTTCAGTAATTTTAAAAAACATAGATTCAGACAAGATGTATATGAATATTTCGGATAATGGCCCGGGGTTTAATGATGATGAAACTGAAGCAAAAGAAGGTTCTATTGGTCTGATGCTCATAAGGGGTCTTGTTGATCAAATAGATGGTAGGTTAGAAATTTCTACAGAAGACAGAACTGTTTATGAAATATATTTTTAAACTGATGGGAAATGGAACAAAGGGAATATCAGCCTGAATAGTAAATAATGATGCAATTAAAAAACATAATATTTATGGCTTTCTGATAATTACTTCTGTGATACCTTTTCTGCCTTCATTAATTCGGTGACATTTTTGCTAACAGAAAACATCATTTCTTTGCCATTGATTGTGATTTTATAGGCAAATGTGTACAAACAGATCGACACCCTCTTTTGTCTTATGGTGACGATAGACGACGGCTGCTTCACCCGTACTGACAACTTAATACGCCAAAGGAATAACAGGAAGAAAATAATACAGTTTAATAGAATTTTAGATTTTGAACAAATCCAAAAACTAAAAAATCCTGAATATCCTTTGATGATTCCCAGTAATTTACAGATTTTATCTAATCTCAGGACATACTTATCCTTAAGTAACTGATGAAAGGATTCTATATTAACTTAGCTGGCTCTGTAATATGATTGTGCAGGCCGTAGAGGATGGGCATCTTTTTGATTCTATCTGAAATATCAGGAGGTCTGCCTTGCTTTCTGGTTTTCTGTTTATCAAAAGTCCAGTAATTCTTTATGGCTTTCTTCCATCTATACAGAATTGTCTCAGGAGTCACCAGAGTAAAATATCTTCTTGCTTTTGGATTGCTGATAAACATTGACTGAATAAACCACTTTTCCTGGATAGAGAATGGAAGTTTGATATTCTTTTCATTAAAATATCTTTTATACCTCTGATTCTCCTGCCAGATCAGAGCAATTTTAGGAATAATTGATTTTCTGTTGATGACATAAAAAAGAGCGAACTCAAGAAGATGAAACAAAGATTTTAACAGCAGCATAATATTATATTCGGCATGTTAGAATCAGGATGAAATTACTGAAAATCATTTTGGCGGTAATTTATTGTCAGTCCAGAATCTATTAAAACCATAAAAACTACAAATTAAGGATGTTTTCTACTTTTTTTTAAATGAAAAAAGAGTATATTTATTGCAGAATTCTGTATTGGAGGAATTGATGAATTCAAGAATAGAAATAAATCCAAATATTTGCCATGGAAATCCAGTAATACGAAATACACGGGTACTTGTTTCAAATATTTTAGCTGATCTTGCTGTAGGACAAACATATCAATCGATAATTGAAAACTATCCCAATGTAACTAAAGAAGATATCTTGGCAGTCTTAGATTTTTCAAGTGAACTAATGCAGTTTGAAACAATTCCTTTTGAATCACAGGCCGTATGAAATTCTTTTTAGATGAGAATTTCCCCAAAAAAAGTAACATCCGTACTCGAACAATTGGGACACACAGTTTTAGATATTCGAGGTACTATGCAGGAAGGTATTTCTGACATAGAAATTTTCTCTCTGTCAAAGAAAGAAAAAGCAATTTTCCTGACATCAGATAAAGATTTTTACCACACCATTCATTTAACAGAAAAACCTCACTTTGGTATTATAGTAGTTGCACTTCGTCAACCAAACTCGGAGACAATTATAGAAAAAATTAGTTGGGTTCTTGATAATGTGGAGAAATTTACTTTCCATAGTGAATGCCTTTTGATAACTGACAAAAAATGTACAGTCTTTAAATAACTGTAATTGAGGTAACCCCGTGCTATGGTTTTTTGACTAAAGGGTATTAACTACCTAAAAAGTCGACTATTGACGCAGATATTGACGCTCTTATAATACGAGCCCAGTATGTTTATATGTATGACATAAAAGAGGTAACAACCTTCAAGTCCTTGTGGACCCAGTTAAGCACCTCTTTTTGAGGTGCTTTTTTTATGCCTAAGTGCTTTCAGGGAAAGAGATTAAGCTGATTTTTGGAGTTTGGTCAAAAGTGCCAAAATTGGCACTGACGCCGATATTGACGCAGATTGAAATGTGATTTTGGTTTTTATTCCTTTTTATTTTTGGTATTATTGTCGTGGTTTCTGTGTTTATATCTCTTACTTTATTTAGGAAGTGTATAAAAAATCACCTTCTTTTTTCGTTAAAGGTTTATCAATGAGATGTCTTGTTTATATGCTGAAGTCGAGTATAACGCAGTAGACTACCTTTTTATAGATATTTGCAGGTAACAAGACGTCTTGTATAGGGATATTTTAAAAGATAGAGAGCTCTTGTTGATCAATATTTTACACCAACGAGACCTCTTGTTGATTAAAAATCAGTGGAAATAAGATGTCTTGTTTTGTAAATTAAGTCTCTATATTTAGGCTTTGGGGCTGGATAAAAATTGAGGGTAAAAATGGTTTTATATTTCCGACGGTAATTTAGTGTCAGTACGGGGAACCAACCGTTTAGGTTAACATTAATGATCAAGTGCCTGAAAGCCTATAAAGCAATAGCACGGGCTTAACTTCAGCACACTCTTTACATTTTACTATCCAACAAAGGTAGACTGGCAGTGTTTTTTACCTCCCTCATTGATAAATTACTTTTTATGGATGTTACTCCTGGCAATCGTCTAAGAGTCAATCGTAAAAGTTTTTCATATGTTTCAAGGTTTTCTGAAACTATAACCAGCATATAATCCGCCTCTCCCGTTATATTATGACAAGAGAGGATCTCTGGAACGTCCTTAATGATTTGTTCGAATTTCTCAGGAGTATCATCGGTATGTACTGAAAACATAACTTGAACAAAAGCCAGTATGTCAAAGCCTAGTTTTCTGCGATCCAGGTTTGCTTGATAGTTCTTAATAATACCATCAACCTCAAGTCTTTTATGGCGTCTCCAACTAGGTGTTTCACTCAAATTCAGGTGATCAGCAAGCTGGACATTTGAAGCTCTTCCATTATTTTGAAGATAATTAAGAATGGAATAATCAGTCTTATCTAAACTATTTAAAGGCATAATATTTCCTTTTTAGGCTAATTTTTAAAATATTCTTCTAATATTTTAATAGTATGCGATATACTTAGCAAGGACATTCCAGAGTATTTCCTGTAGAATATCATGTAATAATTTCTAAAGCAGGAGAAATAGCTCAAATGGCACAAGATAAGAATTATACAATTGAGGAAACATTAGACCCGGATGACTGGGATTCTCTTAGAACTCTGGGTCATAAAATGATGGATGATGTTTTTGATTTTATGAGTGAAGTCAGAGGAAGACCAGTTTGGAAACATATACCAGATTCCGTAAAAAAACAATTTCGTACATCAATTCCAATGGAACCCGAGTCATCCGATAATGTTTATAACGAGTTTCTTGAGAATATATTGCCCTATCCATCAGGAAATATCCACCCACGATTCTGGGGATGGGTAATAGGAACAGGATCACCAATGGGGGTGCTGTCTGAATTATTGTCTGCAGCAATGAATTCCAATTCAGGAGGGCTAGACCATCATAGTGCCGTTCATGTAGAAAAGCAGGTAATCGAATGGTTTAAAGAAATAATGGGATTCCCCTCTAAAAGCAGCGGACTTTTAACTAGTGGATGCTCTGCTTCAAATTTGATTGGATTAACAACAGCCCGAAATGTAATGTCGAACTATGATATAAGAAAAGAAGGTATTCATCCTGAAAAAACCAGGATGACTCTCTATGCATCAGAGGAAATACATAGTTCTATCCAAAAAGCAATTGAGCTTATGGGATTAGGAAGCTCTGCCCTCAGATCCATCTCTGTAAATGAATATTTTCAAATTGATCTCAATGCTTTAAAAGAGGCAATTTACAGAGACCGGAAAGAAGGGTATTCACCATTTTGTATAGTAGGAGCTGCTGGAACCACCAATACAGGTGCCATAGATGATTTAAATGCTCTTGCAGACATTTGCAAAGAAGAAAATCTTTGGTTTCATGTTGATGGGGCATTTGGTTCATGGGCAACTATATCACCTGAAGTAAAGCCTTTGGTAAAAGGAATTGAAAGAGCTGATTCAATGGCTTTCGATTTACATAAATGGATGTATATGCCCTATGAAGTGGGCTGTATTTTAATTCGAGAGGAAGAAAATCATCGTAATTCCTTTTCTCTGACCCCGTCTTACCTTGTTCATGGTACGGGAGGACAAGGAATGACTGGAGGTGATTTACCATGGTTCAGCGACTATGGGTTCCAGCTTTCACGTGGATTTAGAGCACTTAAAGTTTGGATGTCATTAAAGGAACATGGAATTAATAAATATGGAAGATTAATACAACAGAATATTGATCAGGTTAGATACCTGGAAAAGTTAATTAAATCTACCCCCAAACTGGAACTTATAGCACCTGCATCCCTAAATATAGTTTGTTTCAGGTATATTGGTTTAGATCCTGATTATACAAGACTGGATGATTTAAATAAAAAAATCGAGATTGAATTGCAGGAAAGTGGAATTGCTGTTTTATCGTTGACTCTAATAAAGAACGATATAGTCTTGCGTGTTGCGAATACAAATCATCGTACCAGAAGAGAGGACTTTGATCTTTTGATAGAGGAAATCATCAAAATTGGGGATATTGAAAGTCATAAATCAGAATAACTTAAGCCCGTACTGACAACTTAATACGCCAAAGGAATTACAGGAAGAAAATCATACAGTTTAATACAACTTTAGATTTTGAACAAATCAAAAACTAAAATATTCTGAAAATCCTTTGATAATTCCCAGTAATTTACAGATTTTATCTAATCTCTGGAAACACCTATCCTTAGTGCGGATTACTGAGGCGAAAACAAGTTTACTTTAACAATGTTAAAACAGTCCCACCATGGGACTATTGGTGCAAACTTTCCCATATGGACTGGCCCTACTCCTGTAATATTGACGCCAATTGAAATTTGATTTGGGGTTTTCTGCATTTGCTTTTGACTTCAAACTTACCTTCTTTATTTGGGAAAAAGTATTTTCTTTTTATTACTTAATTGTCTTGTTGGTAGGGATTTTCATACTGTAATCGACTACAAGGCAGTTGATAAGCTTTTTGCAAATAATTGCAGGTAACAAGACCTCTTTATAATCGTAAATTTGCATGAACAAGATGTCTTGTATAGGGAAAAATTAAAAGATAGAGACCTCTTGATAGTCAATAATTTGCATTTACGAGAGGACTTGATGATGAAAAAAAGGGGTTATCAAGAGGTCTTGTTGACGTGAAAAAAATAACGCACGAGCTTCATATAATTGATTTCCCTTTTTTAGAATCATCAGTGTGAATATTATATCTTTTCGCTTAGAGAAGATGATTCTGAAGATGGAATTTAGTAGAGCTGATAGAAAGTACTTCAGTATCGGAAATTTGGAATAATTCCCTCATTAGTTGAAAAAGCCATAGCACGCGTTCACTCTGAATAATCTATCTCTCTGGAATTATTATGTTGAGCATACGGATGATAAGTTTATTAGGAGCAGTAAAAGTTTGGATTTAATACTTCTATTGCGTAATCAAACAAAATTTGAGAAGGAATTAAAATCAATCTCATATAATGAACCGAATATTAAAAACAGTCTCATTATCGGTGCAATAGATTTAGATAAGCTGAATACTGAACTGGATGAATATAAATATAAGGCCGTAATATCTTCAAATGATAACTGGCAAAAGATAGATATTTATAATCCTGAAGGCAAGACGATAGATTACAATGAAGCAAGTTTAACCCGGCTTTCTAAATATGAATGGACTAAAGCAGAGATTAGAGAATTGATCAGTTGTCCGTAATATGATTTCTTACCATTCTAAATCTCTTATACCTTCAAACCCGTCTATTACTTTATTTTTTGGTTTCTTATATTCAGGAATAGGTTTTTTAAATATAGCTGGATTATTGACGGGTTTCTCACCAGGGTATTTAATTACTTTATCTTCCTTTCTAATTCTCAGCTCCTCATATAATTCATTCATTTTATCTGAAGGCCCGTCTAGTTTAATAATTTCAAAAGGATTTTTTTTATCAATTAATTCTATTATTTTGTCACCAGCGCCCATTTCTTTAGATATCATTTTAGCATAAAAATTATCATGTCCTAACTCATGCTTTACCCTATTTAAAAATAATTTAACGTCTTCATAATTTTTAATAGTAAAATATTTCAAGTTTCAATCCTTATAAAGTAAATTTTATAACACTTCTCGTACCATTATGATTTTCAATAGTAAAACTTCCATCCAACTGCTGAGTGAGCATCTTTATAAGTACCAGACCAAATCCTTTTGTTTTATTGATATCAAATCCAAGAGGAAGTCCATTTCCATTATCCTGTAAGGTTAGAGTAATCTCCCTTTTATTCTCCTTAAGTGAAAACTTAATCAAACCGGAATCTCTGCCTGTAAATGCATATTTCATTACATTAGTCAGAAGTTCATTAATTATAATTCCAAGAGTTTGTATCTCTTTTACACCCATAATAAAATCATCAACATCTATATTTAAATTTATTACATTGCTATTAGGGAAGTTATTAAGAACTTCAGTAACCAGGGGAGGAAGGTATTCCTTAACAGAGACTTCACTAAAATTATCAGATTGATATAATTTATCATATAGGATCATCATACTTCCTACACGACCTTCTGCATCCTCAAGAGCTTCTTTACACAACTTATCATCCAGGGTATCTGCCTGAAGACTTAATATACCTATTAAAGTATTCATATTATTTTTAATTCTGTGATGTACCTCTTTAAGAATGAGTTCTTTTTCCTCAAGGAGGGATTTGATTTTATCTTCGGCTATTTTACGCTCCGTGATATCGCTAATTGCAGTAAAACGGTATCCTTTATCCTGCACAAATATGTTCTCTGATGACAGAAGAACATGCTTTACCTCACCATTCTTCGCTTTTAACTTTGCCTCTACGTTGCGAACATTTCCCTGACTATCAGCTTTGGACATTATGACATTTATTGCTTCAGAGCTCAAAATACCTAAATCTGTTGCAGTCCTGCCTATGACTTCATTCTTTCCAAATCCAAGAAGGTTATAAAAGGCTTCGTTTACCTCGAGGTAAGTATGATCATCAAGATCACTTAAACCGCAAGCTGAAGGATTGAGATGAAATAATTTTGAAAACTTTTCTTCAGACAACTGTACTCTTGAAATATCCTTGGTAACACCAAAAATTGCAGATTTCCCATTCCAGACACCAGGGGAAACCCTTGTTTCAACAGGAATCTGATTACCCGATTTTGTCATAATAGGTACAGGACAAAAATCCGCCGTACCGGCAAGCATTTCACCAACAATTCTACCGGCTTCTTCCCTGCATTCCGGGGTATGAACCATAAGAACTGATTGTCCGGAGAGTTCTTCAACTGAATATCCAAGACGGTCAATGACAGTACTATTTGTATGAATAATATTTCCCTGTTCATCAAGAACAAAAAGAAAATCATCTATTGAATCGAAAAAAGTTTCATAATTTTTGCGGGTTTGCTTTATTAAGTCTTCTGCTTTCTTACTCATTGTAATGTCATGGATAATCGAGTAGAGTAAAGTCTTATTCTCGGAATTTATTGGACCTGAATAAACCTCTACATCCCGGATTTCACCTGAAGCCAATCTATGTTTGAAGTTAAAATACAATCTTTTCTCATCCTTTGCATTGTCCATTTCCAATTTCACTTCATCTTGAGACAGAATATTGATGTCGCTAATTTTCATGGAGCAAAGTTTCTGTTTATCATATCCATAAAATTCTGAAGCAGCATTATTTACATCAACTAATTGACCATCGTCAGGGTCAATGATCAGTTTTATTGCCACATTGGTCTGGAACATTTGCTGGTACTGAGCTTCATTTGACTTAAGCAATTCTTCTGTTTGTTTGCGATCAGTAATATCAATACTTAATGCCGTTACACCTGTAACTTCTTTATCTGTAAAAACAGGATTAAGAGAAACTTTATAGTTTTGATTACCTGGGTTGGTAAACTCAAAAACAATTGCCTCTCCTGATAATGCTTCATTATATTTTGATTTCCATAATTCTACCTGTTCTGGCGGCAAAGCGTCCAGAGCATTCATTCCATTCTTTAATACGACGTTGTATACAGAATAATATGCCTCCTTATAAAAATCATTTAGGATAATATAATTGTAATTGCTGTCGATTGACCATATTGATTCTTTCCTATTGTTTAGTAATGAATTCAGGTTTGCTGTTATTTCTTCTTCTATTCTTTTTGCCTGTTTTAGCTCTGTAATATCTAATGCTGTAAATGTAACACCCTTTCCAAAATCATTAACATCCAAAGGAGTTGAACTTAACAATAAGTCAATTACTTTCCCATCCTTACATTTCCACCTGGTTTCAACAGTACCTGTTCCCTTATGTTTTATCTGCTCATATTTTTCTATCCCAACAGAGTCAAAGTCCTCTTGTGTCGGGTAAAGAAATCTTGCATTTCTCCCTATTAACTCTTCTTCCTGATAACCTGTCATTTCGCATATTCTTTGATTTATTTCAACCAGAATACGGTCTGTCACTACACCAATACCTGTAGGAGCTGCTCTAAAAATACTGGCTAATCTATTTCTACCTATTTCAAGATCCTCAATGGTTACTCTTAAATTTTCATTTCCTGCTTTAATCAGCATATTCTGCTTGTTTATCTCTTTTTGGGCATCAAAAAGCTTAAATGCCATCTTTATTGAGGCATCAAGTACTGTAATGGAGGAGCTTTTTACTACATATCCATAAGAGGTAATTCTCTCGGTTTTCTCTACAACTTCAGGTTCCATATGGGAAGACATGAATAATACAGGAATATCTTTCTCTTTTATTATTAATGCAGCAGCTTCAGTACCATCAATACCTTTACCTAAATCTATATCCATTAAGATAAGATCTATTTCCCTGTTCTCCGTGGATAGTGTAACAGACTGCTCTCCTGTGTTGGCGTGAATTACATTATAGCCGTATTTTTCAAGTTCCATCTTTTTGCCTATTGCTATGATCATTTCGTCTTCAACAAGCATTAATGTCTTTATTTCTTCAGCTATCATAAACAATCACCTTTTAACAATTATTAATAAATTGATATATTCTCTTCTAATAAGCATATAGGTTATTGATGATTTGTGAAATATAACTTTATATTAAAACAATAATTATTTTCGTATATTAATCCCGTACTGACAACTTAAAACGCCAAAGTAATTGCATATTCATGATACGGAAAATATTTCAGTTCTCCGGAATTATCGTGGATTAAATGTGAATCGGGAAATATCAATAGAAGTGTTCTTTAACTCATCCTGTATACGTTTACAGCCCCAGAGGTAATTATCTATTTTCAAATTCTTGATCAAGAGCTTCATATTATTTAAGCTTAAATAAATCGCCCAGGAGAAATTTGGAAAATTTCAGCTAGATCACGTGCTATTGCCTTACTGATTCCTCTAGCTCCTCTTTCCATTGCTGAAATATTCTGCTTGGCAATGCCGAGTTTCTCCCCCAGTTCAGCCTGGCTCATACCATTCCTTTTCCTGTAGCGTTTAAGAACCTGCCCGGGCGTAGAACGATAAGCTCTCTCTCTGTACCATGAGGTTTCTGCAATATTGACAAAATCGTCATCATTATTAATAATCTCGACCTTACTATAGTTATCTGTAAGGAATTTTAAAAGCTTCTCGGGTATCTCTTCTGCGTTTATCTCAATATGGGGCTTTTTCACGACTGCCAACATAATAAACCTCCAATTCTAATTGACTATCAGATAGTACTCTCCAACAAGCTACCCACCTGTAATCCAAATGACAGTGAAACTCAGTCTTCTTGTCATTCAGTGGACTGAAATTTTTCCATCCTTTCTGGATCGGTCCTGTTGCTTTTAAATCTTCTATAAGGTCAAAGAAGTCATCCTGCCTGGCTAATGGCATTTTTTTGACATTTTTAAGGACTTTGTTCTTTATTTTGACCTTATGCATATTTATATAGTAATACAAAACTGATTACTTGTATATAAGATCAAACAGGATAATAACAGTCATTCATGGTGCTATTTATTCAATTAAAAAAACGACGCCGATATCAACGCTCTTATTATCAACCTATCAAAGTGTGCATATTATTTTTAATTCTGTGATGAACCTCTTTAAGAATGAGTTCTTTTTCCTCTGTCCAATAATTCAGAAATTCTACATTCAGTTCTCTAATTCATAAGAACACTAACCATAGTCACATCATCCTCCAGAAGGCTGGTTTCAGTCGCTGTTGCCGTCTTAATAAGCATCTGAGGTCCACTCTGAGTCATTCTCATCTCTTTAAGAAGTTCGTAAAAAACAGTTTTATTTATATAACGTGTTATTTTGCCTGAAGGTAAAATACCATCAGTGCAGATAAACAGAAGATCTCCCTTATTCATCTCAAATTTCTGCTCATTGTATACATAATGTTTCTCGAGGCCTAAAGGTATCATGGGAGGGCAGGCTTCCATGACTCCATTCTTTGTAACTAACAGACTCGCCGGCAAGCCGCCATTAGCCAATGTAACAGTACCCGCATTTCCATCAATATAGGATGCGGAAAAGCCCAGAAACACACCGGGAGTTTTCTGCAGAAGCTTAAAAACTTTATCATTAAGCCAGGTAAGGAAACTTGCCGGTGAGACCTCAGTAGTTTTGTGTTTTACAAGAAAGTCTGAATAGATGTAAGCTTTTAGAATTGCCGCCAGAAAAGATGCTCTAAGACTGTGTCCGGAAACATCACCCAGAAGAATCAGGTACCTTTCATTTCCAAATGATATTATGTCATAGTAATCTCCTCCAAAATTTCGTTCCGATGCTGCCTGGTGATGTAAATGAAAATTGAAGTTCTTACTTTTTGGTATCTCTATCTGAAAAAATGATTCCTGAAAATCCTGTGCAATTTCCAACTCCTCTTTTTGTATTTTATCCTGCTGTTCCGAAAACTTTCTTAGTTTATACAGCTCCAGAGCCTTCGCTATCTCTGAATGCAATATTAAACCATCCCATGGCTTTTCTATGAAGGCGCAAATTCCAGCAGTTATTAAATCTCCCATACTGGAAATATCAGCATGACCGGTGAGCATAATACGCATTATTTTAGGATACGTCGAAGCAACTTTTTTAAGAAAATCAGTACCCGATAACTCTGGCATCTTATTATCCGATATTATCAAAGCTGTATTCTCATGCTCACTTTTAAGAAATTCCAGAGCTTCCTTTGCTGACCCGGCTTCTTCCAGATCAACAAGGTTTATATTTGCCCACTTTCTTAAATTCCGTATAAGTGAGCTCCGTATATTTTCTTCATCATCAACAATCAGTACCTTTAAATTCATTTTATTCGCTCCTGTGTATATTAAAATTTTCCTGTTTTTGATTATTAGAATTAATAATCACTGCCAGTCAGGTTCCTTAGGGTCAGGACTACAGCCCTGTCCAGTAGGCCCTCTTCAGCTTGCCCTATAAGCATTTCCATTATCGGGGCATTTGAACTAACTTTCCCATATGCCCGATCTTTTGTAATTAACTCATCATACATATTAGCTACTGCCAATATCCGGGAGAGTATGGAAATATCTTCTCCTTTTAATCCGCTGGGATATCCTGAGCCATCAAGGCGCTCCTTATGGAGCAGGCATATCTCAGGAACCTCCCTAAGGTGTTCCGGCCAGGTAAGATCCTTTAAAAATTGATATGTCCTGACAACATGCTCCCGAAGGTCCTCCTCCCGGGCGTTCAGGGTGCCTGTAACTATAGACAGATTGTATAGATCCGCTGTCCTGAATGGCAAAAATGGCTTGTCATGAATATCAAGACACCTCAATGTATGTAGTTTCCTAACCATCTGGTTCAATTCCTTTTCAGAATTTTCCGAGGTGAAGCCCGGGTCGGAATAACGATCTACCATATTCTTTGCTTCCCTGATACTTCCAAGAATTTCATCCCGCTCCTGATGCAGCTCCTTTATCAGAAAGGTAAAAGAATCACTTTTCAAATCTGGCATATTATGCAGACGAATTTCATGACGGGAATAGCATAATTCCTGATAGCGATAAAGATAATCCAGTGTCAGGTCAATCCGTTCTTTATCATGAGCATGCAGATTCTTTTTCTTATACTGGACTTCGGGATTGATTGAAACTTTACCAAAATCATGAAGCAGAGCTGCATATTCAAGAGTCTTCATCTGATTATATTCAAGGCCCATGTCTTCCGCAATTTTTCTGCAGAGGGAAGCAACCCGAAGGGAATGACCTCTGGTAACAGGATCTCTGGATTCAATTATCTTGACTGAAGCACTTACAAAATCCTCGAATTGATCCTCCAGCTTCCGGATTTTCTCATAATTTTCAAGAGCAATTGCCTGAAGATCTTTTAACATAAAATCCTTTTCTGATAAATCCTGATTTATGCTCTTCTGTCCCTTACCTGTCTCATGTACCCCGGTATCCGGGCGGCTTGTATTCATAATAAATACAAGCAATATTCATGCCAAAATAAATATGGCATTTTATACCAATATTTACTGTTTTTAAATTAAAAATCATGGTAATCCTCTCATAATGATAGTATAATATAGGTGTATTTTAAAAAACATTCAAAATGAGGGTAAAAAATGTTAGGCCGTCAATTTACTGTACTAATTGTTGATGATGAAGAAGATATAAGGAACTCATTAAAAAGACTCCTTGTGAGGGCATATTCATCAGAGATTGATCTCTTGTTTGAAGGAGACGGTAAGGAGGCTCTTAAAATACTTGAAACAAAAAGAGTGGACCTCTCGATCATTGATCTTAGAATGCCTGAAATGGATGGATTTTCCCTCCTTAAGGAAATAAAAAAAAATTTTAATTCAGTAGATGTTCTTATTCTGACTGGAAACGGAAATGTCAAGGATGCTGTAAAAGCAATAGGAATGGGAGCAGCCGATTTCCTTGAAAAGCCCTTTTTAAATGAGGAAATTCGTTCAAGGGTGGAACATTTCTATAAAATATGGACTCTGAAAGAGGAAAATTCGCGACTTAGGGAAGAGATTGCATTTACATTCGGCTACGAGAAGCTGGTTGGGACCGCCCCGACAATGCTTGCTATAAAGAGATTAATATCCCAGGCTGGACCTTCAGATGCCAATATTCTGATTCAGGGAGAAACCGGAACAGGAAAGGAACTGGTTGCCAGGGCTCTCCATTACCAGAGTGATCGGAAACATGAAATTTTCGTTCCTGTGGATTGCGCTTCTTTAAGCTCATCTGTTGTGGAGAGTGAGCTTTTCGGTTATGTAAAAGGTGCCTTTACGGGTGCAGTTTCGTCAGCTCAGGGCTTAATACGTGCTGCAGATGGAGGAACGATATTTTTTGATGAAATTGGTGAGCTCCCTCTGTCTATGCAGGTAAAGCTTCTTCGCGTACTTCAGGAAAAAGAGGTAAGACCTATTGGGGGAACCAGGACATTCCCGGTCAACATACGCCTGCTCGCAGCAACCAACCGTAATCTTGAAGAGGAAGTTGCTGCCGGACGGTTTAGGGAGGACCTTTTCTATCGTCTTAATGTTATTCTACTTACAGTTCCCGCTCTGCATGATCGGGTGGAAGATATTCCCACTTTAGCAGGGTATTTCCTTAGTAAAAGGAATATGTCCACAGTAGCCCTCGGTATTTCGGAAGACGCGCTTTTATGCCTGGAAAGGTATAACTGGCCCGGAAATGTACGGGAACTGGAAAACGTATTACTCCGGGCATCAGCTCTAAGGGGCGGAGACAAAATAGAAGTAGAGGATCTACCACCTCAAATTAGAAATATTCCTAATTTTGTAACATCAGAATGCCCGGATTCGCTTATTCCGGAAGCAGAGCATGTACAGTCAATGGAATCATATGAGCTAAGCGCTCTTAAGAATGCATTAAAGGAGAGCAAGGG
>JAQIBN010000051.1 GCA_027859095.1 Spirochaetia bacterium
CAAGTGAATGTGGTGTCATGTGTAAGTCTCCGAAATTTATTTGTTTTTAAGATAAGATTTTAATTCGCGATAATAATTTGCATGAGAACCTAGCATAATTAGTTCGATGCCATTATCTATAATTCGGTATGATAACAAATATACTGCTGAATTTATTTTGAACTTATATATAAAAATATCTTTCAAGTCTCCCTTTTTTTCAGTCCCAAGTAAAGGATTTTCGATTATTTCTTTAATTGCAGTATCAAGTTCATTCTTCTCTTTTATTGTAAGCTTTTTACCTTTATTTTTAAAAGATCGTGATTGATATATTTTCATTCATGTTTATCCAAACACGTACTCAGTTTTATCACCAGTGTCTAACTCTTCAATTCCCAGAAATATTTCTTTTATTAGATCATATGTCAAATCTGGATTTTCCTCTGCACATTTACCAATACTCGCCCAATGCTCAATTTGGCCTGTAAGAGATCTGTGATCAATTTTGCTGAATTTCCTTGCATTACTTAAAAGGTTTTCAGAAATGCGAACAGCTGTTGCCATTTTTGCGTCTCCATATTTAGATTATTACTGTATAAATATATATTATATAGTAGCAAAATGCAATTATATGATTCATATATATAGAAAAAATTACAAATTAAACTTCAAATGATAATCATAACAGTTTTTTTCTTTTAGCTTTGAGAGTATATTTAATAATATAATGGAGAATGATAAAAAAGTGATAATGTTTTATGCAAAGATAGAATTAAGTTACTTTTATCATTATTGGAGGATTTTATGAGTTTTTCAGAGAATGTTCTATATTGCCCCGAATATGGTAAGGTTGAAGAATATCCTATCTGCTGTGGTAAAGAGTCACTTAAAGGAGTGCTAACTTGAGAGAATTAGTAGCTGGAGATATATCTCCCAACTTTGAAGCATCTGATCAGGATGGTAATGACATTAAGTTATCAGATTTTACAGGGAAGAAAGTTCTTATCTACTTTTATCCTAAGGCTGATACTCCTGGATGTACTACCCAATCCTGTGCAGTAGAAGAAGCCAGAAGCGAGTTATTAGAATTGGGAACCCTTGCGGTTGGGGTTAGTCCGGATAACCAAAAGAATCAAAAAAAATTCGCAGAAAAATATAATTTGAATTTTCCCCTTTTATGTGATGAGGATCATTCCATAGCCGAAGCATTTGGTGTTTGGGGAGAAAAAAATATGTATGGTAAAACTTATATGGGTATAATAAGATCTTCGTTTCTTATAGATGAAACTGGAAAAATTATTGAAGCATGGTATAAGGTAAGCCCTAAAAATACAGTTCCTTTTGTGAAGGCAATAATTTAAGCAGCAATTGATTAGAGGGTAACTTTGAGAAATAGAAACAATATATTAATTAGTATTATTGTACTTATAATTATATCCTTAATAATATCCTGTCAATCGGTTACTGAATCGGATGCAGCAACCCTATATATTACACCTTCACCTAACCAGGTGGATATACCTGGAAATGTCGAAGAAGTATCACAGGCTGATACAGTAGGTATCCCCCAGGATTCTATGTTAACTGAGGCCACAATACCTGAAATCCACTCTCAGCTTTCAGATGGAGAAATCGAGAAAATTATAATAGATACAATTCCCGGGTCCTTTCTTCCTGTTACAAATGATAGTGGTAGAATAAGAATTATTTACAATGATCTGGATCAGAATGGGTACAGGGATGCATTTTTTCTAGTTGTAAAAAATCGGGAAAATTTGGATCCCGGGTTTAGTAATCTTTCTGATGTATCTTTTCTATTAAAAAATGAAAGATATCCAGTAGATTTTTTTCTATCAGTTTTTCTTCAGCTACAGGGTGGAATGATCTCTATGTTCAGAATCCCTGTAGGATCAAGCGTAGTTATTAGTGAGTTTTCTAAGGTGTCTATCATAGAGGGCTCAGATCTTCCTCTTGGAATTAACATTTCATTTCAAACCGTAAAAGGGACTAATCGGGAGTGGATTATATTTTCCAGATATAATAAATTTTCGTTATTCTCCTTAACAGAAAATATTTCATCTTATAGTGATACATCTGATATTGATGATGATAATATTATTGATATAGTCGATTGGGAAGATGGTCTTGAAGAGGGGACAGGCTATGAGACATACCTTACATGGTACCGATGGAATGGAAGAGAATATAGGGAATATCTTAGTACAAATATAGTTCGTAATCTTAATGGATTTTTGGAACAGTCCCGGCTTTATTTATCATTTGATCAGATTGATGAATTTTTCAGGTATAGTTTGAATCCGGTTGATTCTAAAACATATAGGGATTCAGGAGATAATTATTCTGACTTATTGAGTAGAATTTTTCGTACAGTTCCAGGAACTATTCCCGAAAATGATGAATTTGAAGATTGCAGTAAAATTCGATCAATATTGTTTCCTCCCATTTTTGAAAACCCCTATTCTCCAGGTAATAGTTCGCAGTATATATGCAACATAAATGTAAGATTTGAGTGTCATGATGGTTATAGTTTTATTCGTACAGCAAGAATACAGATGAATCCAAATCCATTTAAAAAACAACAATTTTCGTTTTATCTGGAATAGGAATACCTTCTTTTACTTGCAAAATCAGATTGCTTAAGTTACATTATTCCAATGAACAAGTACATAATTGAGGGTAGTTTCCCTTTAAAGGGTAAAATTAAGGCTAGTGGAAATAAAAATGCAGCTCTTCCTTGTATAGCAGCTACTCTTCTTACTGACAGTGAAGTTATCTTAAAAAATATTCCGGGAATTGAAGACGTTCGGGTAATGTTTGAGGTTTTAAAATCTCTTGGGGTAACTGTCAGCAGAATAGGTCAAGGGGAATATAGTATAAAGACAACTGAAATTAAATCTTCTGAAATATTAGTAGAGTATGCAAATAATATTCGTGCATCAATACTTTTTGCAGGACCCTTATTGGCTAGAACCGGTAAGGTTTTGATGCCTCCTCCTGGTGGGGATATAATTGGCCGTAGAAGACTTGATACTCATTTTCTTGCTTTTTCTGCATTGGGTGCCCAAATAGAAATTGACGGTATGTTCAAACTCAATGCCAATAAACTTGTTGGAGCTGACATCTTTATGGATGAAGCTTCAGTTACTGCAACTGAAAATGCGATTATGGCTGCATCTACTGCATCTGGCCAAACAACAATTATGAATGCTGCAAGTGAACCTCATGTTCAGGATTTATGTAATATGCTAAATTCTATGGGTGCAAAAATATCTGGAATCGGTTCAAATATACTCTATATTGATGGAGTTACTAAACTGGGAGGAACCGAGTTCGAAATTGGACCTGATTTTATGGAAGTAGGTTCGTTTATTGGTCTTTCAGCAGTAACCCGAGGAGAACTTGAGATAGAAAATGCAGGGCCAGAACATCTGCGGATGGTTAAAATTGGATTTAATAAACTTGGTATTCATTGGGAAACTGATGGTTCAACTATTAGAATCCCTTCAGGGCAGGATCTGAGAGTGAGTCCTGAACTGGGTGGAATGATTCCTAAAATTGATGATGCCCCCTGGCCAGGATTTCCAGCAGACTTAACAAGTATCATGACTGTTGTTGCTACCCAGGTAGAGGGAACTGTACTTATACACGAGAAATTATTTGAATCAAGGATGTTTTTTGTAGATAAATTAATTGGTATGGGAGCAAGAATAATTCTTTGTGATCCTCATAGAGCTGTAGTTAGTGGCCCTGCAAGGCTAAGAGGTGCACAATTAGTTTCTCCGGATGTAAGAGCTGGTATGGCAATGGTTATTGCAGCGTTATGTGCAGAAGGAAAGAGTGAAATTCAGAATGTTTATCAGATTGAACGGGGATATGAATTGCTTGTTGAAAAACTTAAATCTTTGGGAGCAAAAATAGAACGGGTATAATATTTAATCCTTTTGACTTGCAATAGAAACTAAAGATAAAAATAGAATAATTGCCTGGGACACTATAAGAATAGTTAGTGCCGGGTAGAATCCAGTCATAAAAAGAGAATATCCAAGTAGTAAATTTATACCATATTCATAAATTGAAAGAATATTACTTATCAGATATGCAATTATTGGTATTAGCATTAGTGCAAGCAGAGGAAAAGTATACTTACGAATTCGAAGAAACCATCCCAGACTGACAGAAAGAAAAGAAATAATCAAAAATGTAAATGGACGGGCAATTCTTTCAAGAAGCAGAATTTGTACAGGTTCTTTTATATATCCAAAATTATTAAAAATCGATCCATAATTAAATAGTTCAATGATATTCATAAAATTAATTGAAGTAAATGATTGGCCCAGATACTTCAAATCCATTAAATTCGGAGAAAGTTTTTGAATTATGTTATTAGGTTCATTATCCGTGCCTGTAATATAAACTGGTTTATGACTTATATTTCTGGTATCTCTATCAATGGAATTCATTATAATAGATTTGGATTCCATATTATACTTTCCATAGGGAGCTGTAAAATGTTTATCAATATTATTTGAGTTATCAAATTTGACAACTTCTATATTAAAGAAAAAAGCTTTACTATTATCCAGAAGTATCATTTTTTTAATATATATCAGTGTTTTTTTATTGTTAAGAAATACAATATTATCTATTCCAGGTACAGTTAAATATTTCTCTGCTTCATCTATAAAAAATGATTTATCTGATATTTTCTGAAGTGATCGGCTGAGAAATTCCTGTATGTCCTTATCCTCATTTGAAACAAATGATAGTTCCTTAAAAATATAGTATGCATCTATTGAGTTCCCTTCATTCAGGGTGTTAAATCCTAATCTTTTTTGTGCGAAATATTTTTTTGCCTCTATTTCAGAATTATCAGGTTCCAAAGATCGTATAGCTTCTCTTGATTCTGCTGCTACTCTTTGAGCTTCAGGTCTTGAATTATCAAGATCAAAAGCTAAATTTGCATAGTAGAGTGCAGAAAAATAATCTTCTTGTTTAAAATAATCAGTGGCTTTTATAATTAAATCAGCAGCTTTTTTGTTATTTAATTTGGAGGTTAAATTTTCATCTATTTCAGAATTATTTGTATTAGCAGGATTAATATTACCTATACTTACAGCCCAGTCCAATGTATCTTTTACTACAGGATTATTAGGATCTATCTGTAAATATGCTTTTAACATTCCAATAATAATACCATAATTTTTATCCTCTTTTTCTGAGGATAATGTATTTTCAGCTCTTTCAAAGTAATTTATTGCAATTTCAGTTAAATAAAGTTGTTCTGATTGTTTTTTTAGAGTTCCTGGCAGAACTCCCTCTGTTAAGCCAGAAAAAATAAGGGTGAGTATAAGAAAAAGAAAAATACTTTTTCCTATTACGTCAACAAATGGAATCTGGATACCCTGGGGGCCGAGTTTCCAGGGAAATATTAAAGAGAAGGCAATTATCAATGCAGTACTTTGAATAGGAAGTAAGTATTGTATAAAAAGTCTGATTGAATTGGATAATATCCAACTAATTTTAAAATTGGATAGAATCTGGAATTCTGATTCCGGTTTATCCCTTTGCACGGATACTTCCATATTAAAGCTTGATAATTCCTGATTTGCTAAAGTTTTTCCTACAATATTTACACTTGCAAAATTGAATATAGAGAATAGAAAAAAACAAATGAATGCTGCAAAATAAAAAATTAATATAACAATAAATGTTTTTTGGGGGAGCTTACCCATTTTTATCACCCAAATTTTTATTTTTTATAAATAAAATATCCCATAGAAAAAGTAGAAGAGCCGCTATAATAAGTATTGCTACAGGAGCCAGGTCGGATGCATAAGTTGTCTCCAGAAATCCAATTGCTTTTTGGGTTAAATCACTATAACTAAGTCGGTAGTAAGCAGGAAAAAGTCTAATAACTGCAATTGCTAGAAGACCATTTAAGAAAGGCCATCTGGATAGTTTAATTATAGTCCAGCAACCAATTGCAAATGCAATCTGGCTTAGTACAGTTATCATGAACAGATAGTTTGATTTTTCATAAATTTCTTTTATTGCTAAATTAAAAATATTTAGATC
>JAQIBN010000123.1 GCA_027859095.1 Spirochaetia bacterium
TATTTTTTTTCTTATAATGATATGTTTTACTTTTGCTTTTGGGCAGGAAGTTTCTGAAAAAAAAGAGATTGCTATTTTTAGTTTAAGTTACTCTGACTGGAGTATACCAGACGGTGCTTTAGGTCTTGTTGATCAATCTATTCAGAAGGTTTTTGTTAACCTTAGGCGTTTTGATATTTTAGGAATGTCCTATAGATTAAATTCAAATGATATTAATAGTTTTATTGATGAAATCCAAAAGGTTAAAGAGTCTAACATAGAAGTCCCTGAGGCTGTTCGTTTAGGTGAACAGACTTTTACAGAAGCAGATTTTAATAAATTAGTAGGATCCTTTATAATTGTTGTTCCAATAATGTCATATTATGAGGTTTTATCTGATGATAATGGTGGGTACACTGCCGAGATTCAGACTAGTTTTACATTTATCAACGTTGCAGAAGGGAAAGCTTTTGCTAATTTTCAGATAGATACTACCGGAGCAGATGAAACAGCAAAAGGTGCTGTCAAAAATGCAGTTGACTCATTACCTATTCAGTTGTCCTATGAAGTAAGAAAAATACCTGAGTTTCAAATAAAAACAGGTATTCTTGATGTTAATGGAAAAGAGATTCTAATTGAACTTGGTGCGAATATGGGTATTAAGCTTGGTGATGAGTTTAATCTTACAAATAGTGTAGTTTTGCCAACAGGTCATGTTATAGATAAAAAAGTTGGGCTTTTAGTTGTTAAAGAGGTTAATCAGGAAGTTTCCACTGCTCAGGTTTTTTATGCAAGTAAAAAGCCCGCAGTTGGTGATCAGCTTAAAGAGATTCCACGGATGGGCTTTGAATCAGCATTCTATATAAATTATATTAAGCAGACTGATCCCCTTGCAGATCCTATAATTGCTTTAGGTATCAGGCAGGTTGTAGCAAGAGGGTTTTACAAAATAAGGCCATATGTTGGGGTAGAGATTCCTCTGGGTGTAGAAAATTGGGGCTTCTTCTTTCCGGTAAATGCCTACATAGGTTCTGAACTGAACTGGTATTTGGGGAGATTGCATATTACTCCTGCAATAGACGTAGCTTTGGGTATGCTGGTACCTATTGTTGAACAATTTGATGAATATGTAATTTATAGTTCTATCGGAGGCCATGCAAGGTTAAATGTCAGTTATATGATGACAGATAATATTAAGGTTTTTGGAGAAGTAGGTTATGCAACTATGTTGGGAATATCCAGTTGGTTTGATACCTATGCTGGTGTTCTGTTAGGCGGCGGTGTAACTTTCAAATATTAATTTTTAGAGGGGAAAAATGAAAAAAATAAAACTATTCTTAGTTATTACACTTATTCTATCAGTGTTTATTTCATGTGCTACAACAGGTGGATCTACTCCTTCTTCTGGAGGTATTGCAGGTAAGGCTGATGGGGACCCAGGGCCTGTTCTATCAGCTTCCCCTGTATATTATGCAACAGGTTCAGGAAGTTCCCAGTCTTCTTCATTTAATGACGCAAAAATGAATGCTGTACAGAAAGCTGCTTCTGATGCTCTGGGTATTGCCGCTTCTTTAGCCAACAGAGACAAGCTGGAAAGTAAAATTTATATACCAAGTACTGCAAATGCATATGTTTATAATGAGACCATGGAAATTCTGGATCGTGGCGAAGAAAGTGGAAATACTACTGTCTCTATTGGTATAAGAATAAATTTGGAAGCTCTTTCCAATGCACTCAGAGCTAATGAGATTTATGGTAATATTATTCTTCCTCAGGGTGGGGATGTTCTTCTTTCAGATATGGAACGACCTGCATTTGCTCCTGAACCTGTTGTTACAGTAGCTAAGACAATTGAGGAAAAACCAGCAGCAGAATCAACAAGTTCCTCTGCTTCAGCTGAAGCCACTCCTGAAGAGATTGCTTTAATAGATGAAATAATAAGTAAACTATCTTTTATGGTTTACTATGATGAAGAATCAGCAGCAGATCCCTTTCTTGTTAAGACTGCAGTAGGTATGGCAAATCGTTATTTGTCTGAAAATGGTATGGAGTATGTAGATCTGGGACAAATTGAGCAGATTAAAAAGGATCAGGCAGCTGCATATGAAGACGAAACAGGTCAGGGTGTCTCTATGATCCAGTGGATTGCAGGAAAACTAAATGCAGATATTTATATTGAAATTGTAGTGGATGCTAATTCAAATACTAAAAATAATCGATATTATGGTAGTGCCAGTGTTTCCTTGAAAAACTTTGATGCTTCAACTGCTGCAGGAAGGGGATCTAGTTATTATCAGACTGTTCCTCCTGCCATGAGTACTGTTTCTGAAGGTGATGCTTTGAATAACGCAGTTGCTTCAGCTACTTTTAATGCAATTCAAAAAGCAGTTGATCAGGCCAGAGCTTATACCCAGAAAGAACTGACTCAGGGTATAAAATATGACCTGGTAGTTCAGAATACTTATGATTCACGTCTTATGAGAGATTTCATGAAGAAGATGGAGAGAAAGGTTAAATCTATTAAGAGAATCTCTACTTCACCTGAAGAAACAAAGTATGAAGTAAGGCTTATCGGTCAGATTGAAGACCTCGAAGATCTTGTTTATGATGTTTCAGAAGGCCTTCCCGGTTTAGAAGGAATGTCCCTGGTTTATCAAAGGGGTAATTCTATAACATTCGATTCAGGATTATAAAAAAGGGGTATTAGAGTGAAAAATAAAAGTGTTCTTTTATATTTAACAGGATTATTTTTATTCCTGGTTATGTTTACTGCATGTGCATCATCACCTGGACCGGGAAATGGAGAACAACTACCTTCCTGGGTTACTTTGCCTCCAGCAGATACCAGTGATACTGTTTATTTCATAGGGGCAGGATCAAATCCCGAAGGGGATACTGCAATGGCCAGAACCCTCGCAGGAGCAGATGTCGTATCTTCGATAACCCGGTTTCTTGGTGTAAAAGTTAGTTCCGATACAACAGTTACTGCAAAAGATACATTGGATAAGTTTACATCTACTCTGGATCAGACAATAAGAGAAACTTCCAGTGCGCAAATTGGAGATTTTAGAATTGTTGAATCCTTTACTGATAAAAATGGTGCAACTGTTAATGTTTATCTTCTTGGTTCTTATAATAAAAAGGCTTTATTGGAGGAGCAGGCAAGAATAAAAGCTGTTTTTGCAGAACAAAAAGCTGCTATATCAGGACCTGAAGCAGAGGGAGATTCTCTGGTTTCTGCATCTGCTTTTCTTGCTGGGGCAATTAAATATATTGAAGCTGCATCTGCTGCTTCGGTTACAGATATTGATAATGCAGATATTAAATATGAAAGAAATATGAATAAAGCCAGAGAAGCTATAGGAAATATTAACTTATATGCTTTAAATGATAATTTGAATGCTTTTATTAAGCAGACTTTTGATGAATCTTTTAAAATGAAAATTACCGGCACTCCCGGGATAGATGGAATAGTTCTAACTGGGGTTCCAGTTAGAATAACTTATAAGGTTGTAAGAGCGAATGGAAGGAAAGCTATTAGGTCTGAATCTGTTATAACAGATCAGAATGGAATGATTTCGTTTTTTAGACCTCCGGCTAATTTTGTAGGAACAGAAAGAGTTACAATGTCCCTTGATCTATCTGCCTCCCTTGAGACACTTGAGAATATTTCTGATAAATTGTACGCACAATTTGAATCTCTTGAGCAAATGGTCAACTCAAAGAAAATTGGTTTTACTTATAATATTATATCAAGGGCAAAAGAGATTGCCACTGCAGTTATGATAATTGATCAGGATAACAGTGGTGCTTCTACAGGGAAAACTGAAACAACATCCGGAATCCTTGAAGTTCTTACTTCCGAGGGGTTTTCGATAAGGTCTATTGATGTTGATTCTGATATTTTAAATATGGGTGATGAAAGTCTTATAAATGCTATATCAAAAAAATACACTGGACGTTTTGAAAGACTTGTTTTTGGGACTGTCGGCATTAGTGACTTTCAGAAAGATGGTGATAGATTTACAGTTAAGGTTTCCGGAGATATCAAAGTGGCAGATCTTAGCAGTGGAAAAATTATTTATACTTCAGGAAACAGGTTTAAAAGTGCTATGGGTAGTAATGCTGCAAGTGCAATGTCAGCAGCATTTAAGCAATTTGGAAAAGTTGTTGGCAAATCCATCGCAAATAATCTTCCTTAAAAGGAATTCTATCATTGTTGGGGCGATTCATGAATCGCCCTTACTTTTCTTCCATCTCTTTTTTTAATCTTTCCAATTCATTATCCATTTTTATTATATTCATCTCTTTTTCAAGATCCGAGGGGTTTGTATCACCGATAAGATTATTCATATCTGCCAGTAGTTTGTTGGGGTCTATAGATAGTTTTTGGAGGGATTCATTATTCGCTCTAACTGCCTTTTCTACTTCTGTTTTTAAATCAGTCAACTGATTAGTAAGACTATTAATATCATTTTTAATAATTTCTACCTGCTCCTCTGCTTCTGTCTGAAGGTTGAGTTTTCCTTTCTCCTGAGCAAGATCTACTCTTGTTTCCCATTTCTCTAATTTATTTCTGGCTTTTAAAACTTTTTTTTCCAGGAGCTTAAACTCAGTTTTAACAGCAATCAGATATTCTTTGTTGTAATTAGAATCCATTCCAGCTCCTTGAATTTTATAGTACTCCCTGATAAAACCTATTATATCAGAAAAAACTGCTTAGTTAGATAGGTTAAAGGCATAAAAAGCCATATTAAGGATTATTAATGGAAGATCAAATTTATGATACTGATGCACCAATAGTTGCGCTGGCTACAGCATGGAGTGAGAGTGCTCTGGCTGTAATACGTACCAGTGGTAAAAGTAGTATTGAATTATTTTCAACTATTTTTTCAAATCCTAATATTATTATAGATTCAAAAGGTTTTACAATCCATTATGGGTATATTTATGATCCAGGTACTGGTAATAAAATTGATGAAGTAACTGCCGCTGTGTATAGAAATCCAAAAAGTTATACTGGTCAGGATAGTGTTGAAGTATTTTGTCATGGTAGTCTTCCCGGAATTGAAGCTATAATTACTATTCTTAAAAATGCAGGGTTCAGGGATGCGGCTCCTGGTGAATTTACTATGAGAGCTTTTTTAAATGGTAAGATGGATTTAAGCCAGGCTGAGGCTGTAGTAGAAATAGTTCAGTCTAAGTCAAAACAGGCTCATTCTCTGGCTTTGAACCGCCTGTCCGGTGCTGTGTATGAAAGAATAGATTTTATTAAGAAGAAATTAGTTGATTTTATGAGTTTAATTGAAGTTCAGCTGGATTATCCTGATGATGAAATTGGCGGGGATACAGATATATCTTTGGAACCTGTAATTGAAGCAGAGAATGAAATTAGACAGCTTATTGAAACATATAGGGTGGGAAAGATATTTCATGAAGGTGTGACAGTTTCACTGGCAGGTGGAACTAATTCAGGTAAGTCTTCTCTGTTTAATCTATTTTTAAGAGAAGATCGTTCTATAGTTTCTGATATTAATGGTACTACAAGAGATTATATTGAAAGCTGGATTACTATAGAAGGTATTCCTGTTAGACTTTTTGATACTGCCGGATTAAGAGAAGCTGACCATCCTGTGGAAAGAGAAGGCGTTCGCCGTAGTGAAGATATTATAAAAAATTCTGCTTTGGTACTGTATATAATTGATGGTGTTACTGGTATGACTGGTGAGGATAAAGATAGTTTTTTGAAATATAAAAATAGTGAAAATTATCTTTTTATATGGAACAAAATAGACACTTCCATTTTAAGTATTCCTGATGGTGTATTAGCTGTTAGCGCTGTTACAGGAGAAGGGTTTTCTCTTATTGAAGCTGCTATATCTTCAAAACTAACAGGTATCCATGTGTCTGGAACAGAGCTTATGATAGATTCTCTGCGTCAAAAAGATCTTTTATTAAGAGCAGAAAAATCTTTAAAGGCTGTAAAAGAATCTTTAATAAATAATATTTCTTTGGATGCTGTAGCTATGGATCTTAAAGATTCTCTGGATGCTATTGGAGAGATAACCGGAGAAGTTAGCTCTGTTGATATTTTGAATAATATATTTGCTGGATTTTGTGTAGGAAAATAATATGGGCTATGATGTCATTGTAATTGGTGGTGGACATGCTGGAATAGAAGCGTCTCTAGCTACAGCCAGATTAAATTTTAAAACTCTGTTAATAACTCAAAGCCTTGATGCTATCGGTCGATTATCCTGTAATCCTGCAATAGGAGGACTTTCCAAGGGTAATATCGTAAGGGAGGTGGATGCTCTTGGTGGTGAAATGGCCAGATTGATTGATGCAACCATGATACAGTACCGAACTCTTAATAAAAGAAAAGGTCCAGCTGTCCAGGCTCCAAGAGCTCAGGCGGATAAATTTTCCTACAATAGACTTGCAAAGGAGACTTTGGAAAATCAATCTAATCTATTTCTTTTCCAGGATACTGTAGTTGATTTGATGGTTGATAAAAAAGGTCAATCTATAACCGGGGTTATTACAGAAAGAGGTAATAGGATTACAGCCCGGGCAGTTGTTTTAACAACAGGTACCTTTATGGATGGAAAAATATATATTGGAGAATACCAGACTTCTTCTGGACGTCTTGGAGAACCAGCTGCAATTGGGCTTGGAGATTCTCTTAGAAGAATGGGTTTTTCTCTTGGTCGAATGAAAACAGGGACACCAGCCAGGGTTGCTGCTTCATCACTTGATTATGATCGTATGGAGAAACAACCTGGGGACGATATAATGCTTCCTTTTTCATTTTCCAATAGTAAAATATCCCGTCCTACGGTTCCATGTTATATAACTTTTACAAATGATAAAACTCATGAAATTATAGATAAAAATATGGCCAGATCTCCTCTCTATGGTGGAGATATTGTGGGGAAAGGACCCAGGTACTGTCCTTCATTGGAAGATAAGGTTGTGAGATTTCCTGATAGAGACAGGCACCAGATATTTGTAGAGCCTGAAGGTATTGGCAGTGAAGAGATGTATTTAAATGGAATTTCATCTTCTCTTCCTGAAGATGTACAATTGGATTTTCTTCGGACTATACCAGGCCTTGAAAACGTTGAAATAATGCGTCCGGCATATGCTGTTGAGTATGACTATATGGATCCTACTGGGTTATATCCTTCTCTTGAGACAAAAAAGCTATCAGGATTATTTGTTGCTGGTCAGACCAATGGGACTTCAGGGTATGAAGAAGCTGCCTGTCAGGGACTGATGGCAGGAATAAATGCAGCAATGAAACTTCAGGGTAAGGAAGCATTGGTTTTATCCAGGGATTCTGCATATACAGGTGTACTTATTGATGATCTTGTTACCATGGGAACAGAAGAACCCTATCGAATGTTCACTTCCAGAGCAGAGTACAGGTTGAATTTAAGGCATGATTCTGCGGATATCAGACTGACCCCCGAGGGATATCGTGTTGGATTACAGAGTTCAGAAATTATGGAAGCTTTAAATAAAAAAATCAGAGGAATTGAAGAAATTAAAGAACTTCTTCGCAATAGATATGTCAATGAAAATGATTTAAAAGAAGCTCCTCTGAATTTTAAACAACATCTTGGAAAGAAGTTTAGTCAGGTTATAAAGATTCCTGAAGTTTCAATAGATCATCTTGTGAATATTGAATCCGGATTAAATCAATACCCCTCAGATTGGATTTCACATACTGAACTGGATCTAAAGTACGATGGATATATTAATCGTCAAATGAAACAGGTTGATCGATTTCATAAAATGGAAAATAAAAAAATACCTGTAGATTTTAATTATGACAACGTTGAAGGGATCTCTTCTGAATCGAGGGAAAAACTTAACAAAATAAAGCCAATATCTATTGGTCAGGCTTCAAGAATATCCGGAGTAAGGAATTCTGATATTGCAGTACTCATGATTTTATTAAATAAGAAGCCTATTCATGAATAAATTAGAAATTCTAATTACCGGGCTAAATCAGATTGGATTAGACTATAATCAGACTCAACTAGATATGTTGGAACTTTATATAAGTGAAATTGAACTATGGAATAAAAAATTTAAACTTGTAGGGGCTGGTGGAGAAGATTTGATTATAAGACATGTTCTTGATTCTTTATCTGCAGTACCGGAACTAAAAAAACTAAAGGTTAAGACAGCTGCAGACGTTGGATCTGGAGCAGGGTTGCCTGGTATTCCGCTTTCTGTATTTTTTCCGGATGTACATTTTTCTCTAATTGAGAGATCTGGCAGGAGGGCTGGATTCCTTAGGAATATTTTAAGCCTTTTAAATATTGCGAATAATGTTTCAATTGTGGAATCTGATTTAGGTGAAGTTAAAAGCGAATATGACCTTGTCCTGTTTCGTGCATTTAGAAATCTAATTGACTTTTATGAGCCTTTACTTAAAATTAAGTCTTCTGAAGGTTATCTGTTTGCCTATAAGGGTAAAATTGAGATTATAGAATCTGAAATTTCTAAATTAGGAAATAAAATCAAGGTAAATATTGTAAAAGCTTTTGTCCCTTTTTTAGAAGAGGAAAGGAATTTTTGTATATTTTTTTAATAAATACTATGTATATAATCTATTCTACTTTTTCAAGATACTCTGTAAGCTTTGCCTTTTCAATTAAATCTATTAATCTTGCCTCGACAAATTTATGAGCTCCATCAGAATAAGTTCCTGCTGTTATACAGTATCCTTTTCCAGCCTTAACTTCTTTTGTTTTAGAGTATAGGTCGCGTAGAGTAAATTCACCAACTTGTCCAGTTGATCTTATAAATCTAAAAAGAATGATATCATCCCATTTTTTTGTGCTCACTTCAGCAAGAATATCAGCATGTTGATTTTTTTGTACAGAGATATCTGTTATTTTAACTTTTGCCTGTGGATAAAATACTGTTGTAAGCTTTCTACAAAGGGTAACAAACTCTGATGTTGGTGAAATAAGATATACTTGTAAGTTTCTGTTTTTATTTAATTCGTCATATTTAGCTATAAGAACCGGGATATCTTTATACCCTGGAATCCGTGCCTGAAGCTCTTTCATCAGTCCAAGAGCCTTCCCTAAATCCTGCTTTTCTAAATAGGTTATTGCAAGATTATATTGAATATCTGTTTTTATATTTTTGGAAATGGCTTCATGACGTAATCCTATCTCAAAATCCATTATAGCCTTGTCTGTTTGATGCAACTTTAAGTTTATTAACCCCGCAAATAAAGCTGCATTAGGCCCCATAATTGGATCCGGTCTAAGATGTGAAAATATTCTTAATGCTTGTTCCTGCTGGCCCAGAGTATTATAGGCTTGCGCAAGTATAAAGAGTGATTCTTTATCATCCGGTTCTATATCAATGGTTTTTCGTAATAGTAGAGCTGCTTCCTTCATTCGTTTAAGATGAAAAAGCGAATGTCCCAGATAGCGGGCACACAAATTATGATCAGGTTTAAGCTTTCTTGCTTTCAGAAGGAGCCCAGCCGCTTTTTCGTAGGATTTTTGCTTAAATAATAGAAAACCCAGGTTATAATCAACTTCGAATATATCCTGTTTCATTCCTCTGCATATCATTAGAGCCTTAAAAGCTTCATTAAATCTTTTTAATTCCATTGCACTTAAAGCAAATTTTAAAGTAACATTAAATTCATCAATAGTTTTTTGAGTAGCACAAAGATCTATCAACATCTCATAATTCCTAAGTGCCTTATCAAACTTTGCTTCATCAAAATATATTCCAGCTAATATTAAAAGGGCTTCAGCATCTTTGGGGTTTTGTGCAAGTTTTTTATTTGCATCTTTTTGCAGGGCAGTGTTGCTTTTATTTTTTGTATGTTTAGTTTTCTTCCCTGATTCATTCTTATGTTTTTTTGATGTTATGACGAAGAGTATTATAATGACTATTAGCCCTAGAAGAATAGGTAAAAGGAAGATATAATTATTTTGCATGGCTATATTATGCTTGTGTGATAGCTTGAAGTCAAGGATATTCCTACTTTTGCCTTATTGGGAAAAAATTCTTGACATTAGAAATAGACAGTCTTAGTCTATGGTAAGGAAGGTATAAAGTGAATAATCCTACTATTGGTATAAAAATTGCCGACGGTTCCTATTTCCCCATAATGGAGGAAGGTAGTTCTAAAAGAAAACGTTTGGTACTGACTACTGTAAATGATAATCAGGAAAATGTTCAGATTGATCTATATAAAGGTAATGGAGAGCAACTTCAGGATGCTGTCTATGTTGGAAGTCTTTTAATTGAAAATATTGTTCAGGGGCCTAAAGAGTCTTCAGAAATTGAACTGAAAATTGGTTTTGATCAGGATGGTACTCTAAATGCTGAAGCAGGGGATCCTGGTTCCGGTCAGTTTGAATCTCTTAGTATTAGTATAGAGAAATTGGCTGAATCTGCTATGTATGAAACACCTGATTTTTCTCTTGATGATGAGAGTGAAGAATTAACTCTTGAAGATGATTTTGGACAGGATTCGGAACTAGAGAGTGAAGAATTATCCCTCAATGAAGATGATTTTGATTTTGATGATATAGAAGATGAATCAACACAAGCTTCAGAAGATTTTGTACTTGATTTAGATAATGAGGAAATACCTGAAGATGATTTTGAAGAAAAATCAGATGATATTCAGGAAGATTTTGATGATTATACTCCTGGGATATTATCAGAATCTGAAAAGATTCAAAGAAAAGAGAAAAAGGGTGGAAACCCTTTTATTATCGCACTTTTAGTGATAGTTGCTATTGCAGCAATAGCTGGGATTTCGTATCTTCTTTTCCGGAGCCTGCAGGGAGAGGATTCACCAGAACTGGAAGCAAACTCTAATACCGAAGAGAATTCACCAGCTCCCGTACAGGAAGTATCAGTTGTAGCTGTCCCGGAAGTACAGGCTGTTCCACCTGAAATTAGTACTACAGATGCTGTCCCGCAGACGGAAAGCACAGATGAGGAGCATCAATCAGATGAGTCAACTAAAGTTTCAGAGCTTTCTGTTCAGGAAAATACAAAAATTGCGGATACAACAGGAGTTTGGTATAAAATCAGATGGGGTGATACTCTTTGGGGCATCTCTTATTCATTTTATAATTCTCCTAAAGATTATAATGATATTGTTAATGAAAATAAAATTAGAAACCCAGACATTATATTTGCTGAAACTAAAATTTTTATTCCGGCAAAAAAATAAATATGCACTAATTTCTGCTTTAATTTTCTTTTCCCTTCCTTTGTATTCGTATGAAATATCTTATAATGATAAACCCTATTTTGATGCAATATCAAATTTGGAATTGAATAATTCAAATATAAAAGAAAATTTAATTTATTCTGCCTTAAATGGAAGTGGAGCTATCCGTATCCAGGCAGCTTTAACACTTTCAGAACTTGAGTTTAAAAATTCTGGAGATTATAAAGTTATCTCTGAGGTTTGTCATAGACTGTTAGATGATGATTATACGGATATTGTAATTTTAGAATATTTGTTGGATTCTTATTTTATGCAGGAAGATTATGAAAATCTTCTTATTACTCTGGATAGATACAAATCTGGAAATACTTCATTAAAGATTAAATATTACCGTTTTTTTATCAGTTTATATAAAAGTAAATCCATATCAAAATATTATAGGGATT
>JAQIBN010000143.1 GCA_027859095.1 Spirochaetia bacterium
TAAGTGAAATGTTGTTTTTTGCTATTGGAGAAGCATTCAGGAGTGGAACCCACAAAGCTTTAATCCTTGAATATTTAAAACGAAAGAAGCTACTGGAATTTAAAATACATTATTATGGACATACCCGAAGTTGGTCTCAGATGGGATCTGCTGTTTCTGCAATTCTGGCAGGCCTTATAGTTTTTATTAGTCCTGGTTACAAATTTGTTTTTCTTTTTTCTATAATACCATATATCCTCGGACTATTTTTAATATGGAGTTATCCTGAAAATTTAGATTTTTCTGAAAATTTAGATAAAATAGTTAAATCTGATAAGATTCTTTATAAATTACGTATTAAGAACACCCTTAAAGATATTGTAACTATGGTGAAAGGAACTTCATCAAGAAGAGTTCTTATTAATACCAGTCTTTATGATGCTGTATTTAAATCTATTAAAGATTACCTTCAACCTGTTTTACTGATTTTGGTTATGGGAATGCATATTTTATCGGGATTTAATGCAGATGAGAAAATATCGATTTTGTCTGCGATAGTATATTTCGTTCTCTTCTTTATTACTTCTTATGCATCGAAAAAATCCGGAAATTTTGCCAATCTATTTAGAACAAATGAAAGCAGTCTTAATTTTTCTTTTATTATGGGTATTCTTTTTATATTTATAATTGGATTTTTTATGTATAAAGAGATGAGTATTTATGCTGTAGTTTTTTTCATACTATTTTATATCTTACAAAATGTTCGGAAACCTGTGGCTGTGGGGGTATTGAGTTCTCAAATCCCAGCTTCAGCAATGGCCTCAGGTTTATCAGTTGAATCTCAGTTTAAAACAGGTCTTGTTGCAGTTTTTGCCCCTCTGTTAGGCTTTTTAATGGATACTTTTGGTTTTGGTACTACTTTTATACTTCTTGCAGCTTTTCTTGGTGTATTGTATCCTTTCATCAGGTTACAAAAACAAACAAATCTGCCTGAGGAGTTTTAATGATATTATTTTTTATTAAGAAGGTATTTTTCGATGCATGGGATAATCTCCTTACAGTTGTATTATTTAACATAGGTTTTTCTATAATTATTGCCGGATCATCATATATTGCATTTTTATTTGAACCTGCAGGTGTCGGATATTTTTCTACAGTAATATTAGCTGTTCTTATTTTTAACAACTATGCAGCTGCTGTTTCCGGGTACATGAATGAACTGATAAGTAATAATAGGCCTGAAATCAAACAATTTCCAGAATACATCAAGAAATACTGGAAGTCTTCTGCTATAATCTCTGTTATAAGCATTTTTCAGATAGCTGCAATTATTATAGGGTTCCCTTTCTATTTTTCAATTGGTGGTTTACCAGGTCTTATTGGTCTTGTTACACTCTTCTGGATATCTGTTTTATGGTGGTTGGCAGTTCAGTACTTTTTTCCCATTGCTACACAACTTGAACCTAATATAAAAAAACAATTCAAAAAATCATTTATCATCTTACTTGATAATACTTTCTTTTCTATTTTTTTAGGAATTTATACTATTACAGTTTTGGGAGTTTCTTTTTTTACTGCACTTTTAATTCCTGGAATAACAGTAGTTCTTCTTGCACATCAGGTTGCTTTAAAACTTAGACTTTATAAATATGATTACCTTGAGGCAAACACTGAAGTAAACAGAAAGAATATTCCATGGGCTGAATTGTTGTATGACGAAAAGGAAAAAATTGGTACAAGAACAATAAAAGGGATGATTTTTCCCTGGAAAGAGTAGAGACGCAATGCATTGCGTCTCTACGGGATTTCCCCTAATAGCATTTTTAGATCTCTAATTTGAGAGACGAGTTTTTTTCTGTCAAGATTTTGAAATTTCTTTGGTATCATTTGCCGGCTTGTACATTCAAGAACTGCAACTAAATTTTGTAATTCTATTTCATGTGGATAGGTGGGAGGAATAAAATCTCTCATAGTCTCCTCCAGGTCTTGTTTTGTCACTGTAATATGGTTATTCATAGCAGCGTTAAACTTTGCCCTTATAAGAATAGCCTCCAAATCTGCTCCGGAAGAATCAAAATGGTATTTTTTTAAAAGTTCTGAAATGGAGAACTTTTGTATTTTAAGTTTTAGTTTTCTTATAAGTGTTTGATAAAGATCTTCTTTCTGCTCATAAGTTTCAGGATAAAAAAGAGCAAGGTGTTCTTCTGCTCTCCCCTGTCTTTTAAGGTCAATAGGTATAAGGTCAGGTCTGCTTGATAGTAAGAACCATAAAATCTTGCCTCTGTATTCAGTATTTCCCATAAAAGTAGCAATTTGTGCAAATATCCTGTTACTGGTTCCAGCATCCCCATCCTGATTTCTATCACCTAAAAATGCATCAGCCTCATCAATCATTACACCCACTGGTGCCATAGCTTTAAGAATATTTAATGATTTTTCAAGATTTGATTCAGAAACACCGTTCCATTTTGATCTAAGGTTAAGGAATTTGACCATAGGAATACCAATATCTTCTGCAAAAGCTGCAACCATGAATGACTTCCCTGTGCCAATTGGACCCGAAACAAGGTATCCCATGGGAAGAACATCCAGGCGACCCTGTTTTATAGCCTTAACTGCACTGTAAAAGCGGGATTTTACAAAATCATGACCAGATACAAATGAAAGATTATGATTAGTCTCTACAAATTCCAACAATCCTGCTGCTTCGTTTTCTATTATTTCTTTCTTTTTTCTCTTTAAATAATCCATAGTAACAGCCTTATCTTCCTGGAAAGATTCAGCAGCAATCTGGTTTAGATTCATTAAATTTAAACCACTGGTAAGTTTAGCCATTTTCCCAGAGGTAAGCCTTGGTTCAAGTATAAGCTCTTCCTTCCTTTCCAAAAATTCAAGAAAGCTTTTTCTTATATTTTCATCAGGTATTGGAATTCCAACCTTTACTGTACTCGGAGATCTTACAAGGGTAATATTAAGGTCACTTAGGTTTTCTGTTAAAAGGATAATAGAAACATCCCCTTGAGTAAAAATAGGGTCGTGTGACCATCTGTTTAAGGTAACAAGACAGTATCGGTCCTCTTCAGTCATACTTGTCAGATCTGTATTTGGAATAAGAGTTTCCGCATAATCTATTAAAAGCACAATTCTCAAATTATTTGGAATATTCATTAGAAAGTATTTTTCCAGAAGATCAAAGGCCTTATATGGATCCTTTGCAAGTAAATCCTCCAGGTTCATATGGGGGAAAGCTTTTTTCATATCTGTCAAATATTTTTTCTGCATTTCAGGGGTACAGAAATTTATTCCTGAGGATCTATCATAGTAAACAATAATGTCCTGATTTCCAAAAAGAACTTCTGAAATAAATTCCTGTATCCGGACAAATATAAACTCTCCCTCATACATTTTGTTGGGAAGAAAATCTCTTATATTACCATGTACAAGATAAAGATTAGTTGTTTTTGAGCAGTATTTATATGATAAATCCTGTGCCCAGGCAGGTAGGACTTTTATAAAATCGAGGTTTTTAAGTATAAGTTGTTCGGACATTACCCCTCCCACAAGGTTGTTACAAATAAAGTATACGAACTATTGGATTAGAGGTCAATTGACATGTGATTTCATATCATTTTTTTGGGCGTTCCCCTGTATGAATGGCGCGACCCGTTGGGTTCATTCATTCTGGGTCATGCTTTCCGTGGGGTTCCGTCGGTGATGTATCCTGATCTTGGTAGACCTGATCGATTGAGTTATAATTATCTTTCTTACCAAAACCCTGTGATAATAATGGGTAGAGATTGTCAGCTAGTCTAAAATAAGCATTGGAATCAAGAAGAATATTATTTGACAAGAGCTTTATGAACTCCTTTAGCATCTGCAATAGGGATATCCATTAGTTTTTGTACAACTCCTGCTTCCTTCCTGGTATCTCTTAAATAATTTGACAGAGCAGTAAAAAAATCTGACATAATTAAATTCTGCCATATCATTTGCTTTTAATTTTTGTTCTATGCTCAGTTTGGCTTAAGCCAAACTGAACCATTTTTTTCCGAATTATTTCTGCATTTATCTTTCTTTCTATCATTTTTATATAATAAGACCGTTGTCAACTATTGTTAACTTTAATTTTTAAAGCCCTTGAAATTGTTGATCATACAATTGTTTTCAGGCAAATATCATCCTGGTTGTTTCCATTTTAAACCGGGAAAACGGGCAAAATCTGTATCTGTTGAAAAGACTGTACAGTCCCTTTGAATGGCCAAAGCAGCTAAATGTGCATCTGTTGTAAGATTACCGGCTGTTCCGGCTTCTGTAAGAAGTTTTTCCACAAGGTCCCAGTGACCTTCTCCAGGGTCTATAGTTCTAACAGGTTCTTGTTTTAACTAGGAATTAATATAATCTGCAGCTTCAGAAAGTGAAAGGGGAGAACTGAATATTCGGGGGTTTGTACTAATTCTTACAAAACCAAGAATTACAACCCAAGGGAGATATACTGGTATCAGTCCGGAAAGGCAATTATCCCACCACAATTTTATATGTTTATTTCTTGGAGAATCTTTGTTAACTGCATGAATAAGGATATTGACATCTGGAAGGATCATTGGTTTTGATTCACCAATGCAATATCCTCTATTTCTTCTGAAATTTGTCCCAATTTATCATGATCATAGCCGGTTCCTAAATGTAGAGAGCGGGTAGGGGTTTTATATTTTTGCTTGTACTTTACTGGTTTCTCCATAGCCTCCAGCCCCAACTGAAGGGTTTGATTAACCATGGTTTTAAAGGGAACATTATTTTCAAGAGCTTTCTTTTTGAGAATTAATATTAGATTATCGTTTAATGTTAAGGTTGTTCTCATTACTTAAATATACAAAATATTTTTATAAACATCAAGATGTTTATTTGCAGGCATCAAGATGCTGGTTGAAATACTAGGATAATTTCAGCCGGATAATACGTTCATTCAGAATTTCTTTATAAGTATCTTTCAGATCTTTAGGCAGGAAGTTTTTTTCTATTAAAGCATACCAATAAGGAATTGATCCAGATATTTCCTGCAGCAACAATCTTAAATACATTATTCTTTTCATCCAGAACTGCACTTGTCTTTGGCTGAACACCCTGTATAGACATTTTACCGGCCATGGCTGCTGCTTCTATAAAGAGAGAAATTGATAAGATAGAACGTCAAATGGGGGCTTCACGTTTCAGCGAATTGTTTATTTCCATTACGGCGGACAATGGTGTTGAATTCTCAAATGCACCAGCTCTTGAGAAATCAATACTGTCTAATCAGTTCAGAACCAAGTTGTTTTTTGCACATCCCTACAGTTCTTATGAGAGAGGGACTAATGAGAATCATAATGGCATAATTACCCAAGAAGAATCTTAGGAGGAAGATCACCATTAAAGGCTCTTTCTGAGGAATTAGGGATTGAATTTAGAATCCCTCAATTATTGGAGGTAAAAACTTGAAAAAAAACGGACAAACTACTTTACAGGGAACCCTATAGCAGTATTGTAGGTGGAAATTATAAAAAAATCACAATCCCCTAATCCCAAGTGGTCTTATCCCTGTTCCATTTTCCATTGCAAGCTCAATTTGATTTATAAGTTTTTCTTTATCTCTAGGAAGTATTCCACTTAAGGGAAGTACATTCGATGCATGATTGGATCTGAAGATAATTCTGTCAGGAGATTTTATAAGGTTTATAAGCAGTTTTTCTTCTTTAAGTATTCCCATGTCATCCTGAGGGGTAAATAAGGACTTAAAAGGAGCTGTAAATCTTACATGGCAATCGGGTTGTAACATCAATGAAAGGGTAGACAGGTATTTTGGAGAACTTATATTAACAAGATCTGCACTCTGCTCAATATGTTCTTTCCAATATCCCTCTCCTCCCAGACCTGTAATTATTGTTGCAGAAATATCTATACCACAACTTTGAGCCTTGTTGACAGCCTGAGCCTGGTCTTTTTTTGACACATCTTTATTAATTTTCCCAAGTATAAAATCAGAACCGGATTCAAAACCCAGATATATAATAGATAGACCTTCTTCAGATAACTGTTTTAGTTCTGAATCTGTTTTTTTTAATATATTTCCTGTATTACCATAAAGGGAAATTCGCCTTAGATTCGGGAAGGTCTCTTTGAGCTTTGCGAAGATTTTTAAAAGGAGAGTTGTATCCAGAGCCAGAGCATCTCCATCTGCAATAACTACCCGTCGAACATCTGTAAATGAAGATAATTCATCAATTTCTCCGGCAATTATCTCATAACTTTTTGCTGTATATCTTTTGGTTTTATACATAGAACAAAAAGTACATTTGTTATAACTACATCCAATTGTAGCTTGAACTATTAGACTTTCTGCTTCAGATGGAGGTCTAAAAAGTGGTTCATCGTAGTGAATCAATTATTACCCCTTATCCTTAATATTTAGTGGTTTTATTACTATAAGCAATTGAATCCCGGATGTGAATACCTTTTAAACTATTAAAATTAATAAATTTGCTACCTAAGTGTAATAGCCTTATATTTAGATGATCTGGTTTGTAAGGATTGTTTCTAATATTATTTAAGTCTTTGTAATAAATAATCAGGTTTAAGTAAATTAAATAACAAAGTGGAGGAGAATATAAGTATGCATAAAGGATTAAAGATTTATAATAAAAGGAAAGCAGGTCTGATAAGCCAGGATATTGATGGTATTGCTGTCAAAGGCTATGACATGGTCGCTTTAAAGGTCAATGTTAAACTGGAGAAAGGTACTGTCGAACATTCCCTGATGCTTAACGAGGTAACATGGCTGTTCTCCAGTAAAGAGAATATGGTTTTGTTCGTGAAAGACCCGCAAAAGTACATGCCGGAATTCGGTGGGTATTGTGCCTGGTCTGTTGCTAATGATTCTGAATTGCCTCCTTCCCCTGGGGATCCTTCTGCATATGATATTGTTGATGGGAAAATGTACTTCAAGTTTAATAAAATGGTTCGTTTCTTATGGCGCATTTCAAGAGCAAAGTATATTAAAAAAGGTAATGATCGTTGGCCACAATTTGTAAATGCCATTACTGAATATTTGAAAACTAATGCTTAAATGATCCTGCATTAATGGACACAACAGATCATACTACTAATTACTGGAATACCCAAAAATTACACTTAACAGGAATATTTTTGATAACCATTGTTTCTTATCGCAAATATTGTAAAACCTTGTATAATAGTTTAAACAAAACTATTATATTATCAGCTTTGGAGGAAGATATTTGGAAACAATCATAATATATACTGACGGTGGTTGCCGAGGAAATCCCGGTCCGGGAGGATGGGCCTATATCCTGAAAGTTGATTCAATTGAGAAATCAAGATCCGGTGGAGATCCTTATACAACAAACAACAAAATGGAGCTAACTGCTGTAATAAGATCTTTAGAGACTGTCTTAAAGGATTCAGAATTATCAAAAAAAGCTATTGAACTGCATACAGATTCACAGTATGTAAAAAACGGTATTTCATCATGGATAAACAACTGGATTCGAAACGGATGGATGACGGCTGCAAAAAAACCGGTAAAAAATAAAGAATTATGGATAGAATTAAAAGAAGTATCAGATAAATTAAATGTAACATGGAAATGGGTAAAGGGTCATGCAGGAGATTCTTTAAATGAAACCTGTGATCAAATGGTTAACGAGGAGATGAATAAATTATGAATCCATTAGAAGTGATTAAAGAACTGGATAGTGAGCTTTTTTACAATGTTGGAAATACTGGCAAACTTTCTCTGGAAGATGGAGCTCTTTCAAAAAAACATAAACTATTAATTGCCCTTGCTCTTGATGCTGCTCACGGAGCCTCAGACGGTGTGCATTCTCTGGCAATGCAGGCTATAGCCAATGGAGCTACAAAAGAAGAAATTATGGAAACTATACGGGTAAGCAATTTTATTTCCGGAGTAGGTAGTGTTTATACTGCAGCACAGGGATTGAAAGGTCTTTTCTAGTATTTAGAATATAAGGATTTAATTGTATGAGACGTAAGATTCAGGGCCAAATATTTTTTTATTCTATTAGTTCTGTTCTTCTTGTTTTTTTCCTTCTTATTGGATTTGGTGTCCTTGATTTTGGTCCTAATCAGAAGACAGAACCTGTAAGTATAGATAAAAACCCCGTATACTTACTTGAAACAAGTTCTTCGGGGATTACTCAGCCAGTTGGCTTATCAGATACAAGGTTTACAGAATCTGAACAGGAAAATATAGAAATATATGAGGCTCTGAATAAAGGTGTTGTAAACATAACAACAGAGGTTCTTAGTATGGACTGGTTTTTGGAACCTGTTCCTACAGAGGGAGGAACTGGTTCCGGATCAATTATAGATAAAAATGGATATGTTTTAACAAATTATCATGTTGTTAAAGATGCCTATAAGCTTTATATAAATCTTGATGACGGTAGTCAGTATGAGGCTGAAATTATTGGAAAAGACCCTGAAAATGATTTTGCAGTAGTAAAGTTTGATTCAGAAGGGAAAGATCTGATTACTATCCCATTTGGATCTTCTGAAAATTTAAAGGTTGGACAAAAAGTTCTTGCCATAGGGAATCCATTTGGTTTTGACCGAACTCTAACTACGGGTATTGTTTCAGGATTGGGCCGTCCTGTCAGAACATCAGCTAATCTGGTTATACAGGGTATGATTCAAACGGATGCATCAATTAATCCAGGGAATTCCGGTGGGCCGCTTTTAGATTCCCGGGGGAGGATGATTGGAATAAATACAATGATATACACACCTTCCGGTGGCTCTGTAGGTATTGGTTTTGCAACACCTGTAGATACTGCAAAACGAGTTATTCCGGATTTGATAAATTTCGGTCATGTAAAACGTGGCTGGATAGATTTTTATCCTGTACAGCTTGAACCCAATATTGTCAGATATGGAAAACTTTCTGTTTCTAAGGGGTTATTGGTATCTAAACTTTCAGATAACAGTAATGCTGCAAAAGCTGGTATTAGGGGTGGTGATCAGAATAATCCTGTCCAATACGGGCGATCTATTATCTATTTTGGTGGTGATATTATAATTAACATAGATGGCATTGAGATAAATAGCCTTTCTGATCTTTTTACTTCCCTTGAAAATAATAAACCTGGTGAAACTGTTATTGTAAAACTATTAAGAGGAAAAAAGGAAATTACAACCAAAGTTGTTCTTGCTGAAAGATTATATGATTTCCTTGCTGAATAAAATATTATGAAAAAATTTAAGATTGAATCTAAATTTGAACCAGCCGGTGACCAGGGACAGGCTATTAAGGGCCTTGTGGATGGATTTAATAATGGTTTAAACCCACAGACTTTAAAAGGTGTAACAGGTTCCGGTAAGACATATACTATGGCAAAGGTCATAGAGAAAATGCAGGTGCCTGCACTGGTAATTTCTCATAACAAAACTCTTGCTGCTCAGCTTTATAGGGAATTCCAATCGTTTTTTCCTGAAAATGCAGTTGAATATTTTGTATCCTACTATGATTATTACCAACCCGAAGCCTATGTTCCATCCAGAGATTTATATATAGAAAAAGATTCTTCTATAAATGAAGAAATTGATAGAATGAGACTTGCTACTACAATGTCTTTAATGGAAAGAAAAGATGTTATTGTGGTCTCCTCTGTTTCCTGTATTTATGGACTTGGTAATCCAAAATCTTTTAAGGAGATGAGTCTCCGTATTGAAGTTGATCAGCTTTTTGATGTTTCAAAGCTAAGCCGTAATCTTGTCAGTTTGCAGTTTACAAGAAATGATGCCATTTTAAAAAGAGGTGGCTTTAGAATTAAAGGCGATGTTGTAGAAATTTATCCTGCTTACCTTAAAGAAGCTTATAGGCTTGAACTGGAATGGGATACTCTTGTTAGAATAAGAAAAATAGACCCCTTAACCGGCTCTACCATTGCAGAACTGGATACCATAGTTATTTACCCTGCAAAACACTTTGTTATGCCTGAAGATCAGTTAAAAAGCTCTATAGGAGTAATAAGTAAGGAGCTGTCAGACAGATATGCAGAACTGATGGATCTTGGAAAGATTGTTGAAGCTCAGCGTTTAAAAACTAGAACTGAATATGATATTGAGATGATGGAAGAAATGGGCTATTGTTCAGGTATAGAAAATTATTCAGGTCCATTAAGTGGTCGGACAACAGGAGAACGACCTTCTGTTTTAATTGATTATTTCCCGGACGATTTTCTTACTCTTATTGATGAATCCCATGTTACTTTATCTCAAATTGGTGCTATGTATGAGGGGGATAAATCAAGAAAAACAAATCTTGTTAATCATGGTTTCAGATTACCCTCTGCACTGGATAACCGTCCCTTATTTTATGCTGAATTTGAGGAACTTGTAGATAAATTACTCTATATTTCTGCAACGCCCCGTAAACAGGAAATAGATAAAAGTGAAAATATGGTGGAGCAGGTTATCCGACCAACTGGCCTTCTTGATCCTCAAATTGATGTCAGATCCACAGAAGGTCAAATTGAAAATCTTTATGGGGAGATTCAGAAGCGACTTAAAAGGAATGAACGGGTATTAATTACCACCTTAACAAAAAAAATGTCAGAAGATCTTACTGATTATTACACCGGTCTTGGTCTTAAAATACGATATCTTCATTCAGAGATTGAAACTATAGAAAGAGTTGAAATTTTAAGAGACCTAAGATTAGGAATTATTGATGTTCTTGTAGGAATAAATCTTCTTAGAGAAGGACTTGATCTCCCTGAAGTATCTCTTGTTGCAATTTTAGATGCTGATAAAATTGGTTTCCTCCGTTCTGCTACAGCTCTGATCCAGACAATAGGCAGAGTAGCAAGAAATGTAAATGGAACTGTAATTATGTATGCAGATAAATATTCCTCTGCTATGGAGGAAGCCCTGGAAGAGACAACTAAGCGAAGGGATAAACAGATTGCCTACAATCAGGAACATGGTATTACTCCTGCCAGTATTAAAAAATCTGTAGAAGAGATGCTGGTTAGAAAAAAAGAAGACACAAAAAGATCAGAAACAGTAAATCTTGATATAATTAAAAATGGGTATAATATTTTAATTCCTGGTGCAAGGAAAAAACTGTTAAAAAAACTTGATTCAGTTATGCTTGAACACGCAAAAAATATGGAATTTGAAGAAGCTGCCTTAGTAAGAGATGAAATAATAAGAATAAAGGATGAATTTTCATTATAGGGCAGGGAGACCCTGCTCGTACATTGTTGTCTGACAACAAAATTTGTGGTATATTCCTGCTATGAAAATATGTTTATTAATCCTGATTCTTATTTCGAATATTTTTATATCCTGTAATGATGAAAAGGGTTTTCCAGATATTAAATTGACAGCAACTAAAGTTTTATCTATTCAGTCCAGATGGAGTGTAATTAATTCAACACATCTAAGACTTCGTGAAAAACCGGATTTGGATAGTAAGGCAATTACAACCTTATGGAAGGGTTATGTCCTGGAAGTTATATCACAGAATAACATCAGTGAAATATTAGAAAATGAAGAAGGGTTCTGGTATCAGGTAAAGTATGGAGGCCTTCAGGGCTGGGTTTTTGGAGCTTATCTACAATTCTTTGATTCCAAGGAAAATGCAGAAAGAAGTTCCAGAGAGATTAAGGGATAGTGGATCTACTCTTTCGCTTTCTGCCATGGGTTCTTCCTCCGCTAATTGGAGCTGCAATAGGCTATATTACTAATGCCATAGCTATTACTATGTTGTTCCGTCCCCATAATGAGAAAAGACTGCTGTCTATCAGAATCCCAATGACTCCTGGCATTATACCAAAACAGCGTAATGAACTGTCGGAGAGTGTCGGGAATATGGTTTCCAGGGAACTTTTAACAGAGGATGCCATTCGAAAGCAGATAAGGTCAAAGTTATTTCTTAAAAGTATAAAATCCAGTATAAAATCATTTCTTGACCTTATAATTGAAACTCCTATTATAGAGCTTAAAGCCCGTTTTATTAGATCCCGTTTTAAAATCAGGTCTGAAGATGAAATTACAAAATCATTTCTCCCGGAAATCCTTAGTAATTTTATTAAATCAGATGGATTTTTTAATGTTATGGATAATCTTCTGGATAGAGGAATAGTCTATCTGGAAGAAAAAACACCAAATATGCTTTTCCCTGATAAAAAGGAAAGGATAATAGATAAAATTTTATCTGTCCTGGTTTCTTCCGATCTTGAGGAAAGATATCTAAAGGTAGTTGATACATGGCTTGAGAAGGCGGTTCATGACAATTATCATCTTTCTATTTTTCTTACCGAAAACAATATTGAAAGGTTCCTGGAAATTTCGCAAAAACTATATATAAGACTTTTTCCCCATATTATTCACTTCCTGAATAGTGAAGAAGTTTCAAAAGAACTGGAAATCCATGGTCGACGCCTTCTGGAAGATATTATTAACAAGCTAAATAAGATCCAGCGCTTTCTTATGTCTGCCGGTCAGTATGACAGAACCCTGGACGAAAATATGGCAGAAATTGTAAAAGATACCATTAATAACCTAAGGGATTATGGAGAAAATAAAAATAATATTATGACTATGGCAAAGGGGCTGGAACGAAGGATTGTTTCCTTAAGTCAGACAACAGCAGGACAAATATTTACAGAATGGGATGGAAATCTCTTTGAGGATCTTCATGCACTTGAAAGATCAGTATTTGAGTTTATACGTAATCCCATTGTCTTAGAGAATTTAAAAAACTGGCTTTCTGGTTTTTATAATAAATATGAGAATACAAAATTAAATATATTACTTTCAGATTGGTTTAAGTTGTCACTTTCAGATATTAAAAGTGAAATTCTTGAGTTTGTTTTTTTAGATAACAAAACAAAAGATATGCCACTGGATAAGACTGCTACTGGAATGTTATCAGGTCTTTTTAATATTATTTCAGGTAATGGTAATATGGCCATTAGGGAAATAATAAATATTTCATCGGATATAAGAACTAAAATAGACACTAATCTTACTTCGACACTAATTGGAATTGTAGATGACAAAGTTCCCCAAATTCTTGAGAGTATCGATGTAAATACCCTTGTTGTAGATAAAATTAACACTTTGGATATGGAAAAAGTAGAGAAACTGATACTTGATATTGTTCGAAAACAGCTTCGCTGGATAAGTGTTTTCGGAGCACTCCTAGGATCTATAATAGGTGGTGCCCAATTACTGCTTAATATGTTTATGTAGTTTTTAAAGCTCAAAAAGTATATTGACAATTCAATCACAGTCAATTAGCCTGTGTGATATGTATATTGTTAATCTTGGAGCTGGTAGGGTTGGTTATATGCTGGCCAGACAGCTAATTGATGAGGGTAAAGATGTTGCTCTGATAGAGTTAAACTCCGACAGGGCAAAAACTTCTTCAAATAATCTTGATTGCCTTGTGCTTAATGCTTCCGGTACAAATCTGGTAACTCTGAAAAAAGCAGGTATTAATAAAGCAGATGCCTTTGTAAGTGTAACAGAATCTGATGAAATCAATATGATTGCCTGTGGCCTTGTCTCAACAGAGTTTTCAAAGCCTGTTACTATTGCCCGAGTCCGAAATATGGATTATTCAGATTCAAAACTTATTGAAAATAGTATTTTAGGTATAGATCATCTTATAAATCCGGATAAAGAAGCTTCCAGCGCAATTTTACGTGCTCTTGAACATGGTGCCATAAGTGATGTAATGAAGTTTGTAAATGGCAAAATAGAGATGCGGGATATACTATTGGCAAGAGAGTCTATTTTTATTAATAGACCTTTAAAAAAAATTAGAAATGAACTGGATTTTGATTTCCTAATTACAGTTATAATTAGAGAAAAAGACTCAATTATTCCAGATGGAGAGACCATTCTACGGGAAAATGACAGAGTGTATATTCTCTCCAATGAGGAAGTATTTAAAAAGATCTATTCTCTTGAAAAACTTGAGGGTATGGAAATAAATAAAATACTGCTCATAGGTGGTGGAGATGTAGGTGCTTACATTTCGGAAGCAATTTTTGGGAATTATGAAAATGTTCCAAATATACTTGGAAAATTGAAAAATATACTCCTTAATAAAAAGAAAAAGAAACTTCATATAATTGATAAAAATTATGAAAGGACCAAAGTCCTGTCAGAACGCTTCCCTCAAGCACTGGTTACCTGTCAGGATGTAATGGATGAGGGTGTCCTTGAAGATGAAGAGCTTCTTAAGAATGATTTAATTATTTCAGCTACTGGTAATCATGAACTGAATATTATAACCGGCAGCTATGCCAAGTCCCTGGGTATAAAGAAGGCTATTTCCCTGGTTCTAAAAGACAGTTATCGTCATATGGCTCATAATTTAAATCTTGACGTTACCATAAGTAGAAATGCTACAGTGGTAAACTCTATTTTGAAGATACTTAGAAAAGGAAATATTAAAAATGTATATACAATATCAGGTGGTAAACTGGAGGTAATAGAATTTACAATTTCTGATAAATCAATTCTTGTCGGGAAAAAGCTGAGTAATATTAAATTACCAAAAAATACATTAATAATACTTATATCTAGAAGAGAGAAAATTATTATTCCATATGGTTCACTTGTACTAGAAAATAATGACCAAATTGCTGTTATTACCGAAAGAGAGTCCATAAAAAAAATGGAAGGACTTCTTGTAGAGTGAAAATAAAAACAGTTCTACATGTCCTCTCCGTTTTAATGCTGATTATTTCAATATTTATAATGTTGTCTGCTATAGTTTCATTTTTATATTCTGAGATTGATACAGTTTTTGCTTTTTTAAAAACACTTACAATTATTATCCCATTATCTCTTCTTATTTTTTTAGTTACAAAAACATCTAAAAATAGTGTTTTAGGTACAAGAGAAGGATTTCTTCTCGTATCTTTTGGCTGGATCACAGCTTCCCTTGCCGGTGCTCTCCCTTTTGTATTTTCAGGTGCTATTCCCTCGTATACAGATGCGTTTTTTGAAACTATGTCCGGATTTACTACTACTGGAGCCTCAATTTTAACAGATATTGAGGCTCTGTCACATGGGATGCTATTTTGGAGGTCTATGACACACTGGCTGGGAGGGATGGGTATTGTTGTTCTTACAGTAGCTCTTTTACCCTTACTTGGTATTGGAGGTATTCAGTTATTAAGGGCAGAAGCT
>JAQIBN010000236.1 GCA_027859095.1 Spirochaetia bacterium
GATTTAAAAGAGATTTCCGGTTTTAAAAAAATAATAAGAAACTTCCTTAAAATGGAAAGGTTGCTAAAAGAATATGCTCTCTGATTTAAGTCTTCAAAAAAAAGCCTGGGAGTTCAGAAATAAAAATGGGATTGGAATAAATGACCCTCTGGATTTCCCGGGAATACTCAGTAAACTAAATATTCTTACTGTTTTTAAACCCCTGAAATCGGAGATTTCAGGTATGGCCGGGGACATTCGTTCTTTAAAATTTATGTTAATTAATTCGAATCACACAATTGGAAGACAAAATTTCACTATAGCCCATGAATTATTCCATCTGTTTTATGATGATACTTTTACCGATAGCATTATAGATTTTGAAACAGGAAAAAATTCTACGGAGAAAAGTGCTGACCTTTTTGCATCTTTTCTCCTGTTGCCGGAGGGACTAATAGAAATTATTCCGGAGGCAGAACTGTCCAAAAACAAAATAACCATACCCAGTATAGTAAAAATTGAACAGTACTATCGATGCTCTAGGCAAGCCCTTCTTATCAGGTTAAAGGGTCTGAATTTAATCGATAAAAAGTATATGGAGAAACTTGGTATAGATGTTATAAATCAGGTAAAAATACTTGGATATGATACTTCTCTTTACCAGTCGGGTAATAATAACAGGGTTATTGGCAGTTATGCTCTTTATGCGAAGAAATTATATGATAATGATATCATTTCTGAATCAAATTTCATTGATTTACTGCTGGACAGTGGAATAGATCCTGTGGGTTTGGACTTAAATGTATCAATTGGATAAGGATACAAAGATTTTGCTTGATAGTGACGTAATCCGTCATTTTATAAAAGGTGAAAAACTGCAATTACTATTCAGTATGTATGGGGATCATCTGGTGATCGTAGATGTTGTTAAAAACGAACTTTTAAGGAGCGGACAAATCGTGACCCAGGTTTCCAACTTCATATCTTTCAATTCAATTGAGGTTCTTACTTTCCCTACTGATAATTTCGAGATCCTGAGAGAGTTTTCCAGGTTAAAGAAAAGATTTGGGGATGGAGAAAGTGCCTGTATGGCTATTGCAAAATTTCAAAGGCATATTATTGCAAGCAGCAATCTGCGGGATATAAAACTTTACTGTGAAAATAATAAGATTATGTATAAAACGACGATGGATATTTTAATGGATGCACTGGATAAGGAAATGCTTACAGAAGATGAATGCAATGAGTTTATAAGCCAGGTAAAGAAAAGAAACAGCAGGCTGCCTGTTAATACTATTGATGAGTATAGAGGGATGAAGGGGATTGGCTATGATTCCTGAGGGGTGGGATACACAAGAATTAGCAAATATTGCAAAAATAAGTATGGGTCAGTCTCCAAAATCAGTTTCATATAATGATATAGGTGAAGGACTTTATTTAATTCAAGGAAATGCTGATATTAAAAATAGAACTTCATCACCAAGAATATGGACAAGTGAGCCAACAAAAACATGTGATATTGATGATATCCTTATGACTGTTAGAGCACCAGTTGGAGCAATTGCTCTTTCAAAGCATAAGGCTTGTATTGGTAGGGGTGTTTGTTCAATAAGGGGTAAAAAAGTAGACAATAGTTTCCTTTATCAATTCCTTCTTGATTTTGAATCAAAGTGGAAGAATCTTGAACAAGGAAGCACTTTTACAGCAGTTGATAGCAAAACAGTAAAAGAACTAGATATCCTCCTCCCCCCTCTCCCAGAACAGAAAAAGATAGCCTCTATTCTATCTTCTGTAGATGAAGCTATACAGGCAACACAGAAGGTTATAGCCCAAAGCGAGTTAGTAAAGCAGGGATTACTTCAGGAACTTCTGACTAAGGGTATAGGACATACAGAGTTTAAGATGACAGAGATTGGGGAGATACCTGTTGAGTGGGAAAAAGTAAATATTGAAGATATCGCAATCATAAATCCAAAAAGGAAAAATGATATTAGTGGTACTGATACAGTTTCATTCATTGGTATGGCTGATGTTTCAGAATCTGCTAAGTTAATTCAATCCCATGTAAAACTATACAATGAAGTATCAAAAGGATTTACCTGCTTCGAGGATGATGATGTCCTGGTTGCAAAAATTACTCCTTGTTTTGAAAATGGTAAGGGTGCACTAATAACTGAGTTAGAAAATGGTATAGGATTTGGAAGTACTGAGTTTCATGTAATTCGAGCAAGTCAAAAGGTTCTAAATAGTTTTATATATTATCACACAGTCAGCTCAGAATTTCGATTAACTGGTGTCTCAAACATGACAGGCTCTGCAGGGCAAAGGAGGGTTCCAATTGATTTTATAAAATCATTTTCTATTCCTCTCCCTCCTCTCCCAGAACAGAAAAAGATAGCCTCTATTCTATCTTCTGTAGATGATTCAATCCAACAGGCCAAAGATAAAAAAGAACAGCTAAATAGTGTTAAAAAAGGTTTAATGCAAGACCTCCTCACAGGAAAAGTAAGGGTAAAAGTGTAGTATAATATTTACAATAGTTATTTTTAACAGGTAGAATAAACAAGGAAGAAAATGAGCACTTATGACATAAGTAATATTAGTGCTGGTATTAAAAATGTGGTAAATAAACGATTCAATTCAAACTTATCTGCTGTTCAGGCAATAGAATGGGCTGTCATAGACCGGCATACAACAAAAGAGGACATTTCCGGGGGAATAGGGTTATCATTATTATATGAATTTATTAGTATCAATAAAGGAACGGTACAAATTATTTCAAATGAAGGGTTTTGGCAGTTGGACAATGGGGACATTACAACTAATACTTTTGAAAATGAGTTTCCTGGTACAATTGTAAATATATCTGTTAGAACAGATGATCAAAATACCTATATGCTTAACAGTGAGATCATAGATGATATTTTTTAGGAAGGAACAAAGATGGATGTAATAAAACTTAGTGTATATTCAATAACAGGTGATTCATTTTGTATTGCAGCTGAAGACGGTGAGAAAGTTTTTTTGCAGCTAAAAAAAGCAATGGATGAAAAATTGCCTGTCGAACTATCTTTTCTCAATGTCGAAATGCTTACCTCTGCATTTTTGAATACTTCAGTGGGACAAATGTACGGTAATTTTGATGAAAATGAAATTAAATCCAGATTATCTGTATCTGACATTAAAGATGAGGATAAGCTTCTTTTAAAAAGGGTAGTAGATACAGCAAAAACTTACTATAAAAACCCTTCTCAGTTTGAGGAGTCCATAAACAAGATAATGGCAAGTTAAGAATGTCTGATTATATTGAAACAGAAGATGTATCCAGAATTAATAAAGGGAAAGTGTTTTTTGATGCCAATATATGGATTTTTATCTACTGTGAAATAGCTAATACAAATAAAACAAAAGTTAATAAATATTCAAAAGTATTTAAAACTTTGATTAAAGCAAAAAATCCAATTGTTATTGATCTTACAATTATATCTGAGTTTGTAAACAGGTATCTACGAATAGCTTACAATAATCATATTCACAAAAATAAACTTCCTAAAACATTTGACTATAAAAGAAAATACAGAAAAACAAGCGATTTTAATGAAGCCTGGGAAAATGTGTGTAATATTGTTAATTATAAAATTCTTCCATATACCGAGATTATCAATTTTGAATATGACCGGAAATCGTTAGCTGCATTATTAGATTCTGCTAATCTTGATACAGATTTTAACGATAATCACATAATGAATCTTTGTCTAAAAAACAAGATGTATTTATTAACAGATGATGGTGATTTTAAAAAATCAGGAATAAATATCATTTCTGCAAATAATATATACTGGAAATAAAATAAAAAAATTTAAAAAAGGGGACCTTATGAAAGGTGGACCGGAATATAGCATTGTTGAAAAACCAATAATCGACTATTTAATAAAACCAGATATTGGTTACCAGTGGCTCAAACCTGTAGATAATGTGTTTGCAAGAGATGGACTCAATCAGGTTATTCTAAGAGATACTTTAATCTCCTCAATCATCAAGATAAATAATATCTCAGAGGATGACGCAAGAATTGCATACCTTGACCTGTTAAATATTCAGGACAATGAGAAGTGGACTCATATACTAAGAGGAAACTACAGCAGAACTATACAGGGTGAATCCAAGAAGAAAACTATTCACTTAATAGATTTCATAGACACTGAGAACAATATCTTCACAGTATCCAATCAGTACAAAGTAGAAGCCGAAAGATCAAGAATTCCTGATTTAGTATGCTTTATAAATGGAATACCTATAGTAGTAATAGAGGCAAAATCTCCTGTCTCAACCAAAGACAAAATGGGAAAAGCCTTCGAGCAGATACGCCAGTATGAAAATGATGTAAAGAGACTCTTCTACTCTAATGCCTTCAATATTATTACAGATGGTGTAGATGTTTTGTATGGTTCAACAGGCTCACCCTCAGACTACTGGGGAGAGTGGAAAGACCCATGGGGAACAGACATAAAGTTTTCCAACAAATTCGAGAAGGGATTATACTGCTTACTAGAACCCTCAAGACTATTGGACTTGCTTGCTCACTTCATTGTGTTTGAACATGATGAAAACAAAGTAACCAAGAAAATATGCAGATACCAGCAGTACAGGGCTGTTAATAAAATAATTGATAGAGTCATAGAAGACAGAAAGACCGATGACAGAAGAGGATTGATATGGCACACCCAAGGCTCCGGGAAGTCCCTAACAATGGCATTTGCAGCACTTAAATTGAAAAGCCACTTGAATATAAAAGCTGATATCCTTTCCAGCCCCAATATCCTTATACTTACTGATAGGGTAGACCTTGATGACCAGATATCAAAGACATTTGAAGCCTGCCAGCTTCCTAATCCTCTTCAGATAGAAAGTATTCCAGACCTATATAAGAAGATCCATGCCAATACTCAAGGTTTAACGGTGCTATCTACGATCTTTAAGTTCTCTGGGCACGATAAACCAGTTGCAAACAGCAAAGACTGGATTGTATTGCAGGACGAATCACACAGAACTGCTGAAAAGGACTTGGGAGCATATGTCAGAGCTACCTTCCCTGAAGCTTATTTCTTTGGATTCACTGGAACTCCGGTACAGAATGGAATGCATGATACCTATAGAAACTTCTCTCCAAAAGGGGAACTGTACCTTGATAAGTATTCCATAGATGATGCTGTTGCAGATGGAGCTACAGTTCCTATTCACTATACTTCCAGAAAAGCTGAATGGCAGTTGGAAGGTGCTGAAATAGATATTTTATTTGATCAGTGGTTTGCCAATGAACCTGAAGAGGTACGTGAAGATATAAAAAAGAGAGGTTTAACACGTGCTACCTTAGCCAAGCACCAGAGACGAGTTGAACTCATTGCATATGATATCTGGAACCATTACAAGAATTCAGCAATGAAGGATGGATATAAAGCTCAGATTGTATGCGTAGATAGAGAAGCTATTATCCTTTACAAAAGAGCACTGGATAAAATTATAGCTAAGGACTTAGAGAAAGAAGGGGAATCCTTAAAAGACATTGCAGACTATGCAGTGCCTGTCTATTCACCTGACCAGAGCGATGCCAAACCTTCTGAGGATTCATACATTCAAGGGATGAGAGAGGATATTGTAAAGTATCAGGTAAATGATGATAAATCCGGAAAGTGGTCAGCAGTAAAAAGAGGAACTTTTAATAAAACAGAGAAGGAAGTTAAAACAGCTTTTAAGGCTAAAGGACAACCTCCATATTTCCTTATTGTATGCAGTAAGCTATTAACCGGATTCGATGCACCTGTAGAAAGTGTAATGTATTTAGACAGTCCTTTAAAAGAACATAATTTACTTCAAGCAATTGCCAGAACAAACAGGGTGGAAGGTCATAATAAACAGAATGGTTTAATAGTTGATTATATTGGAGTTACCAAGAATTTAAACCAGGCTCTGTCTTCATACAGAAAAGAAGATATATCCAATGCTATGCATGATCTGGATGAACTGAGATCAGAGTTAAGAGCCAGGCACTCAGAAGTAATGCAGTCTATAAAGGGCATAGACAGGAAGAAAGGTAATCTCCAGCAGCAATATCAGAAACTCATTCAAGCCTTAGGTTCAGAAGATGTCTGGTTAATCTTCAAGGTGAAGGCAAAGGAGTTTATTAGTGCTTATGAAACACTAAGCCCTGATCCAGTAGTGCTGAAGTATCAGGATGATCTTAAATGGATAGCTGGATTCCTTGCCGTTGCAACTCCACAGTTTGAAAAGCAGGACGGACTTTCAAGTTTAAAGGGTTACAGCGGTAAGATAAGAGAGATGCTAAATGAGCATTTGGATGTAACAGGTCTAACAACCTTGATTCAGTTAAGGCATCTAACTGATCCTGATTTTAAAAATGACTTTGATACAAAAGGGAAAGATGAAGTAGAGCTTAAAATTTCTGCTATCAGGAAAGCTACTGAGTTAAAGAAGATAATAAAAGAGAAAGTAACTGAAAATGAATTCCAATACCAAACCTTCGCTGAACGTATCTTAGAACTTATTAAAAGGTTTGATGAAGGACTTCTGACAGCTAAAGAGATGCTGGATGAAGAGGAAAAGCTTACTGATGATTTGAATGGTGAGATCAACTCCTTTAAGAAGTCAGGGCTAAATAAAAAGGCACATGGGCTTGCCAAAATATTAGAAGCTTTTAAAGAACCAAATGATGATGAGAGTAATAAGGGTGAGAGTGTTGCCGATAAACCCACTTACTATGAAGCAAAGCTAACAAAGCTTCAGTTGCTGGCAATAAATATAGACGAACTTTACTCATCTGATGAATCAGCTCCAATTGGATGGCATTTAAAAGATCAGCTTAAAAAGGAACTTAGAGGAGCTGTTAGAAGAATAATACTTCCTGCTGGATTTACTGACTGGAAGCAGATTCCTGTAGAAGTAGAAGCTTATGCCCTGAAGTACTATGTGAAGATAGCATGATGGGTGAACTGATAATAGGAAACACTAAAATAGAATATTCTGTAAGAGAAAGTATAAAGGCTAAGAAGCTAAAGTTTATCGTAACCCCTAGTAATGTAGAATTAGTTTCTCCTGTAAATGCGGAAAAGAACAGAGTTGCTGAGTTTATAGAAAAGAAAAAGAACTGGGTCTTTCTGAAACTCAATGAAGTAAATAAAAAAGCAGAAAAACATCTGTTATCAAAACCATATCAATACCAGTCAGGGGCAAAGATTCTCTACAGAGGAAGAATGCTGAAGCTTAGTGTTATAGAATCAGACTTAAGTGAGTACAGAGTCTTCTTTAAAAATGGATTTGAAGTTCAGGTTCCAAAAGGATTATCACCATCAGAGAAACATCTGAATGCCAAGATAGCACTGGATAAATGGATGAAGAATAAAGTTAGAGAAGATGTAAAGCGCTTTATCAAAGTTTATAGTAAAAAGCTACAGCTATTCCCAAAAGACTTTAAAGTCAAAGATCAAAAGCACCTGTGGGGAAGTTGTGGAAAGGATAACATAATCAATATCAACTGGAACTTAATCCAGGCTCCCAAGCAGATACTTGAATATGTAGTAGTTCATGAGATATGTCATTTAAAGTATAGGAATCATTCTGATTCTTTTTGGGCTTTGGTTGGGTCAGTGTTTCCAGAGGTTGATAGGTGTAAGAGGTGGTTGGAGGCAAAAGCAGAGTGGGAGCTATAGGTCACATTCAGTCTAATAAAATGAAGTATAAAGAATACATAAAGCAAGGAAAGAAGCAAAGGTTGATATATTTTATTGTATTTAAGTTTATTATAATAGAAAAATGAGACATAATTATCTGAATTATAAGTCACCGGGTGAATTTGAAAGAGATCTTAAGGTAAGCTAAAACTGTCTACGGAACTGGGGGGACTTCATGTATAGGAAATCCCAATGTCATAAGAACTCTAGTATTATACTAAGTGGTAAAGTTTATTTGGAATACATATTCCAATTATACAATCTATATTGCACAATATAGGTCAAACAGTAAGAGTGAAAGACTAAGGTAGATAAGTAATAAACAGAATATGTATAAAAAATATAAGAGAGAGGATAAAGTGGATAACAGGATAGGCTTTAAGATCAACGAAATCATTCGAAATGAAGAAGGTGC
>JAQIBN010000242.1 GCA_027859095.1 Spirochaetia bacterium
GAAAGAAACATTGCTTATCTAATATAAAGGCATTTCCCTGGCGAAAAAAGCCAAAAACAGACCAATTCAATAGATATCGCAAATGCCTCTAAAGCATCCCCTATATTAAAACAAAGATTGATGTTAGATTGTTCGGATAAATTATATTGATCAGTTCTAATACTTATTATAGGGGAGGTACATAGTGCTAATTGTAATAATTTTTCTACAACTACTCCTTGTAGTTCTGTCTATTGGTATGATTAGATTAACTACCTACCGTTTGATATGGATACTTACTGCTTCAGCCTCAGGTGTAATAACCCTTAGAACTATACTGTTATTTCTGTATAAGGATAATATCCCTTCAGGCACTGTTGTTGGTAATATAATTACTATTATTCCTGTTCTGGCTTCCCTTTTATTACTTGCTGCATTATATGTATTTTATAGAATGTATAAATCCAGAACTAAATTGGAATTATCACTTAGGCAGGATGAACAAAAATCAAAGAGTAATCTACTTACTATTTCAGCTGCGATTGAACAGAGCCCAAGTATTACTGTAATAACTGACCTTGAGGGAAATATTGAATATGTTAATCCCAAGTTCACAGAACAAACAGGATATGAAAAGGATGAAGTAATAGGTAAAAACCCCCGTATTCTTAAAAGTGATCACTTTCAGGATAATATATATGAGGAAAGGTGGGAAACGATCAGCAGAGGTGGAGAATGGAGAGGTGAATTCCTTAATAAAAAGAAGAATGGCGACTTGTACTGGGAAGCGGCTTCTATTTCATCTATCAAAGATCCTGATGGAAAAATAATGCACTACCTTGCAGTAAAAGAAGATATTACTAAACAGAAAAGAACTGAGGATGCTCTGAATAAAAGTGAGAAAAAATTAAAATCTTCTCTGGAAGAGAAAAATGCTCTTCTAAGAGAATTGTACCATAGAACTAAAAACAACATGCAGGTTATAAGTGCAATGCTTAATTTAAGTGCATCTAAACTTGATGATAATGAAGTCACTGAAGTTTTCACTGATCTGGATAACCGAATACAATCAATGTCTCTGGTTCATGAAAAGCTCTATCAATCACAAAATCTTTCAAATATAAACCTTAAGGAATATATTACAGATCTGTGTTCTTCCTTGCTTGCCAGTTACCATAAGTCAGATTGTAATGTATCTTTTAATTTTGATCTGGCAGATATTTCTGTTCTTATTGATGCAGCTGTTCCTATTGGTCAAATTATAACTGAATTGATTTCTAATTCCTTTAAGCATGCCTTTCCCGGAAGAGATAAGGGTGAGATCAGTATTAAATTAACAGAAAATGGGAATTCTATTGTAAAAATTGATATTTCAGATAATGGCATTGGTGCTAATTCCTCTTTTAGCATAGACAAGCTTGAAACTATTGGCTTACAGACAGTTTTCTCCCTCGGGGAAAATCAACTCCATGGGAATATAGAATTAGATACAAGTTCCGGTTTCAGATTTTCACTGGAATTCAGAAATGATACTTTTAAAACAAGAGTATAACAGAGTTTCTAGATATACCTGTATCCTGCATTATGTACGGTACAAATAATTTCAGGTTGTCCAGGATTTTCTTCAATTCGTTTACGTAATTGTGAAATATGCTGATCCAGAGTTCTGGAGTTCGGCATATGAGAAACACCCCATCCGGCATCATAAATATTATCTCTATCCAGAACCTTACCCTGATTTTCAGAAAATAATTTTAAAATTCGAATATCCCTTGGACTTAATTCAATTTCTAAATTTCCCCTTAAAGCTTTTAACTCCGAAGGTAGTATTATCAGATCAGAAATATTAAATTTTGTAATTTCATTTTGGTCTGAAGAGTTTCCTTTTAAATAATTTAATCGTCTTGTAACAGCCCGTATTCTGGCAATAACTTCTCTCACACCGAACGGTTTTGAAATATAGTCGTCAGCTCCCAGTTCAAGGCCAAGAACTTTATCAATCTCTTCAGATTTAGCACTTAGAAAAATTACCGGTACCTGTAAATCTTCCTTTCTGATAGCTTTGCATACATCATAACCATTTATTTCTGGCATCATTATATCCAGACAGATACAATCCGGACTCTCAGATTTAAAAAGTTCAATAGCCTCTCTGCCATTTTTAGCTGCAATAACTTTAAAACCTTCACTCTCTAAAATATCAACCAATCCTTCACGGGTATAAATATCATCTTCTGCTATAAGTACTATCATATTTCCCCCAAAGTAGTTTTCAGTCTGACCTGAAAAATTGCACCTACATTTGAATCTGCCTTGTTATTAGAGAAAAAGACGACATTGCCACCATGAGTTTCTGCTAGTGTACGTACCAAAGAAAGGCCTATACCTGTGCCTGAAACACCATCTGTCAGCTTGTTACTTACCCTGAAAAATGGCTCAAAAATTTTCTCTTTTAAATCCTCCGGGACCCCTGAACCTCTGTCACTTACGGTCAATAATATTCTATCGTCTTTGATAGATGATTCAACTTTTATCCATTTACCATCAGATGCATATTTTTCAACATTACTAACAAGATTACTAAGTATCTGTTCCATAATGTCCACATCTATCAATACTGGACTGGAAGCTCTAAGATCTGTATGAAGTTTAATTCCCTTTGTTTTCAGAGAATATGAAAAACTATCAAGAGTTCTTTTTATAGTTTCATCAGGAATAGATAAGACAGGATTAAATCTGGACCCATTCTTTTTATCTTTTGCATAGCTGAGGACATTATTTATCAGTCTGCTTAGTCTGGCACTCTCAGAAATAATGATTCCCAGATGTTTTCTTGCTTTTAAATCACTGGTTTTAAGTTTAGTTTCCAGAAGCTCTGCATACATCCGGATATTTGTAAGTGGGGTCTTTAGTTCGTGGGATACCTGATTAACAAAACTCACCTTTTGGGAGGCTTCTCTCATTTCTCTGGTACTTTCTCTGTAAAGATAAATTGATAACATAATAATTATCAGTAATAAAGTAAGTATGGAAATCGGCAGCAATAGTTTGTTAGAATCCGGGATCATCGCCGCGGGATCCATAAAGTATTCAAGATGCCATGAATTTAAAGGATATTCCAGGGATAGGATAGCGTCCGGCAAATTATTATTTGTTAGGGAATATGATCCCCATTGATATTGTATACTGTTATTGATGTTTAACAAACTTATCTGGATAGATGAGTTCTCTTCACTGGTATTCGGCAGACTGTTTATAATCCTTGACAGTACTGCGGCTCTGTTCAACTCGACACCGTGGATTACCTCTTCTTCTTCTGATGTTTTGATTTTATTCCAGTAAATAAAATTGATACCATCACCCATGAACCATGTGTGCCAGCCACGACTTATGGAACCCCCGGATTCTTCAGTGTTGGACTTTTGAAGGAAGTTAAAAGAAATATCTGTCTCTTTTATCCTTAGAAGGAAAGCTTCTTCCAGATTGCTGATTGGAATTATTGATGAGGGGTATTCCATGCCTTCCTGATCTACAATAAACATCTGTGTAATAATAGTATGATTCCTCGTAGTTTTTCTTATTTCATCAATATTGTTTTCTGTAAAATTCACTACCTGATCAAGTTCTGTTTCCAGTTCTATGAATATCCGGCTAATGTCATCTCTCACTAATTCAAGTCTTTGAGTTCCCAAAAAATGAATCTGCTCTCTTGTCCGATCTTTCTCAGACTGGAAGCCGGCAAACCCCATCCAGCTTAAAAGCCCGATGGGGATAAGTGCCATAACAACAAGAACAATTGTTAGTTTTCTATTCATACTTCATTATTCACTGTAATCCTGTTGATTTTGTATTTCAAAACTGGAAGCTTTCATCCTTTTCCTACTTGCATTCCAGTCCTCATCATCTTCTATAGCTTCGGCATCATAATTATTTATATCCCCGAGAAGATACAATTCTTCTGATTCCATAGCTGCTGCTGCACCATAAAGGTAGTTAGTATTTTCCTTAAGGACTGCCTGGGCCTCTTCAACCTTCCCCTCATCTCTTAATATAATGGCTTCTTCACTTGCCTGGGCGGATATTTGTCTGACAGCATCAATGACTGTGTCCTTATCGACTGATTCAACAACTGTTTCTTCGGAGCGTGTAAATTCGACACCTGTTCG
>JAQIBN010000259.1 GCA_027859095.1 Spirochaetia bacterium
CTCCCAGCTTTTCTCTTTCTATATTTCCTTCCCTTCCCTATTTCTTCTTTTAAAGACCATGACTCCTGTTAACATTTGCTCTCTTGCTACTCGTTAACAGCGTCCGTACTTATATCAAATTATCTTGTTTACTGTCAACCACTTCCGTGCTTTTTTAAGTATAATTTATATTTGATATAAAACTGCATTCCGCTTCAAATCAGCGTCGCTCAGCGAGATGTAATTTACATATTGAGCCGAAAAAAGTCAACAGCTATTTATCTTTTTTTTCCACTTTTTGAACAAGCATATTTTTAGTTGCTAAATCTGAAATAAGCCTTTCAAGTTCGGGAAAAAAATCTTTAATTTCAGGAGTTCTAACAGAAACAGAGGAACGCCCCCTATTAACAAGAAGAGCATACACTTCTCTACCTAATAATCCGTAAAGCTCATCTTCGTTTTTAGTAAGTTCTTTAATTTCCGTATCCAGTACCGTACGCTCACCAAGCTCTAAAGCCTGTTGTTTGGCCTTTTCAAGCAAAATCTTCGACTGATCTATCCCCTGATTAAATCCCTTACCCAATTTCTTTTTCCAATTCATAAATATTCCTTTTTATAACCTTATACTAGTTTAACCTCAAGTTTAACCTCATATAAAAAAAAGACAAGACAATTCTTATCTTTTGACTTATAGTTTAGTGAAATGACAGAAGATAAAGACTTTAAATATTACAGATGCTCAAATTGTGGAAGATATTTTATTAATGAACAGGAAGAAGGGAATAAATTTTGTTCAGAAGAATGCAAAACTTACTTCAAAAGCTGTAGAGCATGCGGTAACTACTTTACATCTTCAAGAACAGATAATGGTATATTCTGCTCCATGGAATGTGGAACTAATCCTGAAACAGAGACTCCTCATCTGGAACAGGATCTATCTCTTCTTCACCACCAACAGACTCTTTCAGTGGATAATCAATAAAAACACCCAAAATTTTATCTCTATCAAGAAGATCTTTATAGTTTTTTAATTCATCAATTCTTTCATTACCATTAAAACCATTTTGAAGAGAAATTTCCAAAGCAGGTATCCCTCTTTCATAATCTTCAATAGCAGTTAGTAAAACAAATGCTTTGTCAAAATAAATTGCAGGTTCAGAATTAATATTTAAAAGAATATCATAGAGTTCAATAACCCTTTCATAATCCTTATCTATTTTTAAAGCTTCTATAAGAGCAATAATATTCTTTTCTAGACCTGGGTCTTTGTTATATGCTTTCTCAAACCAATTCAATCCAGTAGATAATTCAAGCTCTCTTTCTGTTAATCCCAAATTATAATAATTACTATCAGTATCCACACCGGCCTCTTCCAATCTTATAAGATGGGGATACGCTTCTTCATACATCAACATACTTATCATTAAAATAGTAATATTATTCAAAGCATCTATATTATAAGGATCCAGCTGTAGAATTGAATCATAAATTTCAACAGCCCTGTCTAATGAGGTATATTTATAATAACCCCAGGCCAGAACTTTTAATACTAAAATATTTTCAGGTTCCTTTTTTAGAAGACCCTTCAGGACTTTTATTCCAGACTCATATTCCCCGGATTGGATTTGTACCAAACCAAGATTAAAGGCAGCACTGGGAAAGGAAGGATCAATTTGAAGAGCTCTTACAAAGGCAGCAGAGGACTGCTCAAGTTTACCGAGATCATTATAAGCATTTCCAAGATTAGAATAAGCTTCAACCAATTCTTGTTCATATGTAACAGAAGAGCATGAAGAAAGAATAATAATCAGAATACTAAAATATAATAAAACATTTGATCGCATAATGAATTACTTACACTCCCGAATTAACCAAGTACAGTTTTTTCAATTTTATTTAACTGAGCCCGGTAAAGAGAAGTAATATTTGTTCCATAATCAGCAATTAACTGTATAATATTACGTGGATAATCATTTTCATCCTCTCCATTCAACCTATCTCCAGCATCACCTAACCCAGGAACAATATAAGCTAATTCATTTAAAACAGGATCCATCCAAAGAGTATAGATTTCAACATTTTCTATTGCCCTTATAATCCTCAAAGAACCCTTTAAAGCTGAAATAACATTAAAACATTTAATTGAATTAGGCTTTACACCCTGATCAAGAATATATTTCAAATTAGTAACTAAACTCCCTCCGGTAGCACTCATAGGGTCAGCAAAAATTAAATCTTTTCCATTTAATTCTTCAAGATTATAAAAGGACTTTTCCAAATCCAAAACATACTCCATATTGTGTTCTTTTTTGGAATCATCCCTCTTTATTTTGAATAGAGCAAATGGAGTTACGTAGTTAGATGAAGAATACTCCTCAATTTCTTTACTCATAATCATAGAAGGTAAAAGTGCCCCCCTAAGCATTACACACATAACTGTGTTTTCCACAAGATGATCAACATCCGGTATTTTATGGACAGCATAATTTTGAACCGGATATTTAACAGGAGTATCTATTACAAGATAATTTTTTTTTCCTGATTTACTTTTTTCTCCATAGGCAAGGTTAAAAAGAAGTTCATATGCTCTTTGTATATAATAAACAAACTCCTGATGCTGTGTTTTTTTATTTCGTAATTTTGCAATTAATCTGGAAGCTTCACCATGATTTTCAATAGGTGTATCAAAAGGATAGATATGCAAATGCTCCTCTTTGGAAGAAATCTGCTGCATCAACTGACCCATAGTATCATACAGTCCAATAAGACGCTCTTTTTCCTTTTTTAAACGATCCTCATTGTGGGATGAAGAAAGAATTTCAAATGAACTGGTTGCTTCTGCATAAAAATCATCAAGTTTTTTTATATTTGCTCTATCTTCTTCTGTTAGATAACCATCAAGATCTTCAGCTTTCAGAATTATTTTTTTCATATTATACCTACTTCAACGAAAACCCAAAAGAACCACCAATTGTAAATTTATCAATACCCTCATCAAAGACATCCATGAGAGTAGCGTCTATTACAAGTTTATATGCACTTCCACCAAGAATATTTATCCTGAGTCCTGAGTTAAATGCTCCTCTTGTATTTGCATCGGTAATTCTTGAATCTGCACTGTAAGAATAGTTTGCGAACTCGCTAATCCAGCGGACATAACCATTAAAGACCTGAGGGAAAAGCGCCATATCAAACCCCATAGAAAAATCAATTCTATCATTCAAACCAGATTCAATATCAAAAGTTTTTCCAAATACTATGGTTGTAGAGGCAGGGATTTCCATAAAATCACCAGAATAAGTTGATGCCAAATAAACCTGACTAAAGGTACGTTTAATATCTGATGTAATATCAAGGAGCTGTAAATTGGCACCAACAGCCATACCTGATTGTCCATCATTAAAAATTTGAAATTTTCCAAAAAGAATTAAATCTGATAAATTATCTCCTGATTGAGAATCAAATGTTAATCCAGCTTCCAGTTTCTTAAACATACTGACTGCAATATTTATTATACTTTCATTTTCTCCAAATCCTCTGTTTGTAGAAAAATGATACCCAATATCTATTCCAAGATCAGATGATTCTTCCCAGCCAATTCTCCCTGTAGGTGTTGTGATAAGACCAGTTGTTCCACCTAGACTAAGTCCTTTTAAACTTTGCGAAAATACAGGGGTTACAGAAAATATAAATACTACTGATACTATTACTACTAAAATCAACTTTCTGATCATTGCTACCTCATTTATTATTTTATTATTTTAAACCATATATTTTAAACTATATAACAGATGAGGACAAAAAAAAAGCCTTTGTCAAAAGAGTTTTCTTTTGACAAAGGATACATCTCCTAGGGGAGTCGAACCCCTGTTGCCGGGATGAAAACCCGGTGTCCTAACCACTAGACGAAGGAGACATATAAACCTGAGCCGCACAGGATTCGAACCTGTGACCCACGCCTTAAAAGGGCGTTGCTCTACCAACTGAGCTAGCGGCCCGTTAGTTAACAACCTCAAAACAAAATGCTTATTGTTTTGTTTAAATCGGTCTTTTCCGGGTACGATGGACTATACAAAACAGCCGAAAAAATGTCAATAGTTTGTATATTTTTAAATTCTAAATTCAAAACCCAACTGTAAATTGTAGACAGGTTGAAGGCCTGGTTCTGTAGAAAGTTCAGATCCAAACATTGCAAGGTTCAGCTTGAAGTAATAAAGGTCGAGACCAAGACCGGCAGCTAGCAAGCCCTCATTAAACCCCGCTCTAACATCAAGTATACTCAACATGGAAACCTCTACCCCTAATCCAATATGAAGAATTGGATTTGTAGCTAATTCAGGATAGAGCCAAAAATCAAGAATATCGTAATAATCAAGATAGACCTTGACATCACTGACAAAGAGATTCTTCGATTCCAGATCCGGTGAATACATCATACCAAAATCCAGAGCAAAAGGAACAATACCATTTAACTCCTCTTTAGGAATAGCCCCTGATGTAAAATCATTGAAATCATCGTAAACATTATGAAGTGTTGGGGAATAAAGATCTCTGCCGACAAGACCAAAGGTTATCATATCCTTATAGGAATAACGGAAACCAAGATCTACCCCTATCCCGGTTATGAAGTCAAAGGGTTTGGATTTAAGCGTTGCCAGACTAACATTCATAATATTGAGGGCAGACTCTTCAAAGGAGAGTTCCCCTTTAAAGGTTCCCTTAAGAAGCATACCAACGTCCAGTTGATTTATATCCGGTAAAGGGAGTGGGATTCTCATGGCATAACCCCCGGTAAGGATAACTTCCGAACCAATATCCGCCTTAACTGTTAAAGGACCACTTGAAGAAATTGTAGAGTAGGAATTACTATAGATACCAAAACCAAGCCCATCGCCGACATAACCAAAGGATAATGGACCAAGCATATCCAGACCAACATATATTCCCTGCAGCATGGCAGGCAGTGAAGCCATATCATTTGTAATTATTAAATTGGCAATATCAAATACAGGCCCTTTTAGCCCCAAAGTAATCTCACCAATACTAAACTCAGGTTCAGCTGTATAAAAACCTGCAGGATTGTTCATTAGACTGGAAAACCCATTGTTCATTGTCACATGAGGACCGCCGAGAGCAGATGCAGTGGGAGATATTATTGAGATAGGTGTCTCATAGATGTCTACAGCAAAAATGGAATAATGAATAATGAATAATGAAAAACAGATGATCAATGATAATGCAAGATATTTACTATTCTTCATGAACACTCCTGTTGTATAAATCTAAAAAGAAAAGGAACCAGACAGATCAGTCCAATCGGTATATTCAGCTTTTGATATAAAAAACAAAGCTTTTTCTGCATCACTTGTCGCTGAAGCAAGATCAGCAGGAAGGGATGCACCATCAAAAAGAGTCCAGGCTGAATCCCGATCTGTAGATTGTATCGCTATAAGTAGTAAGGCTGCAGCTGCCTGAAGATATTGCTCCTCACTTGGAACAGCTCCATTATTAATAGCAGATTCCAGTTCATCAGCTGCTCCTTGTAAAAGCGTTCCACTTAAAGTATCAATAAGGGATGTGGGATCACCAGTTCCTTCCAACAACATTGTGGTCGCTTCTGCTATCACACCACTAACTCCGGATCCCGCAAATGCCAACTCTGATGCTAATAAATCTGCCTCTGCAGTATCTAAATCTTTTATTGCATTATAGGCATCGATAATTGCTTGTTCATCTCCACTGGCTAACGCGCTTTCTGCATATGCGATCTGCTGTGCTGGAGGTAAATTAGAAGGATCCCTCTGAGCCCATTCGAGCACGCTGTAGGTAAAAATCTGCTGACAGGAGGAGAGGATTAAATAAATAACAACCGTGAAAGCGATGACACAGATTTTCTTCAAAATATAGCCCCCTGTTATATTATCAGTTCGGTAAAACATATCTATACCTTTAGTCTATCACCTGTGGAGGAAATATCAAGAGGTGGAATAATAAAAGGTTTTGAAACAATATTTGGCAATTAATTCAATAACACCAATAATTTCAAATATTGTTGTTTTCCCCGTAGGTACGGGGCTTGCCCCCGTCCGATGTGTTCCATTAAAAACATCCCATTCCCCATTGTTAACATGCGGTTGTTCATTATAAATATTCCGTAATCCATTAAAAATATCCGTTATTTTATCATTGTTGGATGTGTTCCATTATGGTTATTAAATTTTCCAACCATGAATGTATAATTTTTTACATGGATGCCCAATGTTTGGTTACGAATGCCCAATATTTAATCATGAACACCGAATATGGGGTTACGGATGCCCACAAGGGGCGTCCCTACGTTGTTTTTATTGTATAGGATTTGCGGTAATTGCCACAAACGTTTATAAAACCGTTGACAATTTGATTTTTTATACCATTTTAAACCGATTTGTTGTAATTGATTTGAATGATTTCAAACAATGATGTTTTCCCCGTAGGGACGGGGCTTGTCCCCGTCCATTGTGATCCAATAAAAACATCCCATTCCCCATTGTAAACATGCGGTTGTTCATTGTGAATATTCCGTAATCCATTAAAAATATCCGGTGTTTTATCATGGGTGTATGGGTTTCCATTTTTAAATACCCAATTTTAACCATGAATTTGGTTGTGGATACCCACAAGGGGCATCCCTACGTTGTTTTCATCGTGTAGGGGGATGATAATTCATGGGATTTGCGATAATATATTCCCTGATTCTGTTTAAATCATTTTCATTGCGTATTATGTGATCATGATATCGTAATTGCCATAAACGTTTGTCAAACCGTTGCCAATTGTTATTTTTTACACCATTTACATACCGATTTGTTGTAATTGATTTGAATGCACCAATAATTTCAAATAATGTTTTTTCCCCCGATATCCCATTTTTAACATTTTTTGATCCATTAAAATGATCCGGTGCACCAGGGACGGACAATTTTTGGGGATGAATGCCCACAAGGGGCGTTCCTACATTGTTTTTGTTGCATGCGGGTTGGGTTTTATGGTGAACGGGTATTTTCCTGTTGGGTAATAATTGGATAATACCGTGGAAATGATCGGGCATGATGATGTATTTATCCAGAATTGCATGTGTGAACCTTTCAGGAATTTGTTTCCATTCCAAATCAACCATATTACCAACATCATTTAATTGAATTTTCCTATCCCTGATAACCCCAAATTTAATTCCCCGATCCTGTGTTACTATTGTAAAAAAATAATATCCTGGCTGTGAATAATCATATCCGGTCAATCTAATGGAATAACGATTATATTTATAATCTACCATAAAGCGAAACCCCCAGAATTTACCAAACCAATAATTCCAAAATCAAAAATTGATCTAAATTAAATGTTAGTTATACTCCAGTACTGGGGATTTTCTGTTTATGCTTCAATATTAAATTGTGATATTGGTACAGCTGAATGGAAATTTCAGGTGATTCATAAAAAAAGGCTGCTTTCAATAGAAAGCAGCCCAATTATACCAAATAATTATCTCTAAAATCTAATTGCAACTTCCAAAGACATCCCACTGTTAGGATCAACTCCGGCGTATTCACCCATTTCTCTTGTAAAGTATGCCATATTTATATCCAGGAATAGTAGTTTTGCACCAATTCCGGCAGTAAAATAACCCTGATTAATTCCAGCCCTGACTTTCATAAATCTAAGAACTCTAATTTCTGTTCCTGCATGAACACCTGTCCAGAATGAAGGGGTATTTTCAGGATCCTGATAGAAAACATGCTGATATTCTGCAGTAAAAGTAGGATCAATAAGCCATTTCAGCATACCAAAATCAGGATGATAACCAATACCGGTATTTATCTGCATAGGTATTCTGTAGTCCTCATCAACATCACCAGTCTCATTTGTGTCCATATTTTCATAGGAATAGATAAATTTTGTACCACCTACATCACGAATAGACATACCAAAGGATAATGAACCCATATCAATAATAGCACCAAGATCAATTGCAAGAGCATCTCCGGTAAGAAGATCCACATCTGAAGTAGTTGCAGGATCATCATCGCCAAGGTTCATAAGATCGACAAAGCTTACATCATCCATTTTCATACGGTGCATATACCGAAGGTCACCACCAACATGAATTGACAATGGTCCAAGCTGAGGATTAAAAGATAGCCCTGCTATAGCTGATAAAGTTCCAATAGCATCAGCTTTAGTTCCAAGAGGAGTATCTCCCCGTGCATATGAATCAACATCAACAATAACTCCAAGTCCAAGACCCTTGCCAACAATGGCAATACCGGTATTAACGTTTGCACCAATACCGTTTGTTACAATAAGGTCACTTAAAAGAACAATTGCCGCTTCTTCATCAGTTAATGCCAATTCAAAATTGCTGATATTCTCTGATGTAGGTGCAAAATATGGATTTACACTTGCAGAAAGAAGGGTAAAAGAACCATCTGCCTTGGAAAACCCTGCAGGGTTTGTAAAAAGGGCTTCATAACCATGGGCTGTAGCAGTAACAGCATTACCCATACCAATAACATCCGGTAATACTGGTGCAAATATAGGATCATCCAAAATATCCTGTCCAAAAGAAAATCCGACAAACATAAAAGCTATTAAAATTAAAAGTATTATTTTTTTCATCAGTTACCTCCTATATCACTATGCCAGCAAAATCAAGATATGACTGTAATATATCTACAGAACCACCCGTATCAAATGGATCGACATATCCATCCAAAGTGATAGCTGCAGGATCAGTTACAAAAAGATATAAAGCTGCAGGAGTCACAGTGGAAACAATTTCAGTTATGACAATAGAGACAATTGCATACTGAGCAATATCACCTCGTTCAACATTAGTTAATGGAAATAATGGATCACCATTACCATCAAGTGTACTTTCAAACTCTAAATATGCATCACTAGCTGCTGCCATACTATCTAGCATTTTATAAAATTCGGTTTCGTCTGTAGGAAAAAGTGCTTTTACTGCTACCATGTCAGCATACCCTGCTAATGCAATTGATACAATTTCATTAACCGCATCTTTTGCCTCAGGATCACTATTAATACTAATGGCTCCTGCTAGAATTGCTGCTTTTTGTTGCGTTTCAGGATCTGAAGGAATAATATCATTATATAAATCCTCTAAAACAGAGACAATATCATCTGCATCGTCTTCAGATATTGAATCACTTTCAATATAATCATTTACATCATCTATAAAACCATCGGGATCAGAGCTTGCTCTATCACTCAACTCTGCCGCACTGGGAATTTCAATTTTGTCAAATTCAGTAAAAATATTGAACTGACAACCAGACATTGTAACCAACACAAGGGCAACTATACCCAGGGTCAAAATTTTCTTCATTATTATCCTCCTAAAAGACAACGTATACTATAACAATTTGAAATATTTTTTTTGTTACTTATGTATGTAGTATAGCTCATGAAAATAAAAAAGCAAATTAATATGTGATATTTCTGTAGGGACAGGTCGCGACCTAAGATTGCATAGGCGAGCAGGAAGCTTGCTTCCGACCAGCCTGTCCCTACAGAAATCGAATAAATTCACATTTTATCCCATTTTCAATATTATCTATTCTGCATTTAACCAGCCTGCCCCTATAGGAAATATCATTATCCAGACCTTTAAGACTGACATGCAGATAATTTTCCGACAAACCAGACCAGAAATTTAAATTTGTACTAGCAAGGCATGCCTTGCTGCTGGATTCTATATATTTTTCCAAAACTACTTCAACCTCTCTACCAATCCACCTTTCAAGATAGCTTTTATTCAACCCTGAAGTCAGTTTATTTACACGGGCAATTCTTTCTTTTGTCACTCTTTCCGGCACCCGGTTTTTTGCTAAAAACAGAGCAGTCCCTGGACGAGGGGAATACGGAAAAAGATGGAGCTGGGAAAGTTTTAGGGTTTTTACTAAGTTGAATGAATCCTCAAAATCTTCCTGGCTTTCTCCAGGTAAACCAATAATCAAATCTGCAGCTACAAATGGATCATACTTTGCTTTCCTTAACAATTTCACGGCTTCCTCAACTCTTTCTGCAGTATAGTGCCTGTTTATTTTTTCAAGAATAGAATTAGATCCACTTTGAATAGGAATATGGAAATGAGGAACTACTGATTTGTGAGATACTGCTTGTGCAAGATCTCTATCTATCATATCCGGTTCAAGGGATGAAAGTCTTATTCGAACAGTTTTCAAAGAGGACGTTAGAGCAATAATAAGAGCAGGAAGTCTGTTTCTTTCATTTCCCGGATCTTTATAATCTGTAATATTTACACCTGTTAGTATAACTTCTCTATATCCCGCAGCTTCAAGATTCAAAGCTCTTGAAACAACTTTATCCAAACTTAAACTTACAGAATTTCCCCTTGCGATAGTTACTCTGCAATAAGCGCAGCTGTTATTACACCCATCCTGTATTTTAAGATAGGCACGGGCATGATCAGAAAAAGAACTTGTATCAAAATTAAATCTGTCTTTATCTTTTATAATTTGAGATTCCGAAACAGAGAGAAAATCAGAAACAGCTTCGAGTAAAGATAATCCATGGCTTTCCCCTTCCAGAATAGCATCCGGTAAGTTTAATAAGGTATGTTTCCTGTCCATTGACACAATAAAAACATTTTTATCCAATTTACTGAGCTCATCAGGCTCTACCTGGGCATAACACCCTGTTACCAAAACAATGGAATCCGGATTCTCTCTGGCAAATTTTCTAATCATCCTTCTGGTTTTTTGTTCTGCCTTTGTTGTTACAGTACAACTATTTACTATATATAAATCTGCATGGTCACTGGCCTTAGTGACTAAAAAGCCCCGGTTGTCAAAGGACGAAACCAGGGCTTCACTTTCACTTTGGTTCAGCTTACAGCCCAAAGTATAGAATGCTGTTTTCATATAAAATTATCCATTTCGTTGTTGAGCTTCCACCCGTTCCTTCCCTCTCTTGGCATCAGGGAAAGATGGTACCAGCTCGAGAGCTTTGTTATAGGCTTCTATGGAATAATCATAATCTTTTGCCATTTCTCTGGCATAACCCAGCCTGGCCCACCATCTAGCTATATTAGGGCTGTGATATACTGCAGTTGTAAATGCTATATCTGCATGATTATACTCACCCATTCGTATAAATAACTCTCCCATAAAAAAGTAGACAGAATCAATTCGTCCGCCGCCAGGAGAGAGTGTTGCATATTCTTCAAACCATTTTAATGCTTCTAAATTTTTACCAAGATAAAAATTAGCTTCACCTACAATTTCTATAATTCTTGCATCATATCGGGAGATTCGCAGTCCTTCTTCCGCCTTTTCCAGCGCTTCCTTATAATTACCCATTCGAATCAGACTCCAGCCTAATACAGAATAGGAATCCATATTGCCTGGTCTCAGCTTTAATTCACTTTCACAAACTTCAATCGCCTCTACATACTTTCCAGATTGATACAATAATAGTGCATCCGGCATAGCCTGGCTAAAAACTGATACAGATATCAACAACAATAAAAATATTAATAATTTTCTATTTTTCACTATTTCGTTCCTTGGTGACTAATTTCAGGTTTCTGATGCTTCGCATCTCCCGTATCAGATTTCTTTAAAGGAGATTCCATTCTGCAAATTCCATTAAATCTACAGCCGCTTTCCATTATAACATCAGGTGCTGTTATATCTCCATCTACCATTGCAGAAGCAAATAATTCTACCCTGCTGTAGGCAAAAACGTCTCCTTTTACCGTACCTTTAAGGGAAACAACTTCAGCCTCAACACGTGCTTCCACATGGGCATCAGTATCAATATATAGTTCCCCTTCAGCTTTTATATCACCTAAAAATCGGCCTTTAATCATCAATGATTTTTTAAAATTAAGGGTACCTTCAAATTCTATATCCCCTGCAAGAACCGTATCAATATCGGTCTCGTCAACTTCTCTTATCTGTACGTCAGACATACTTTCAAACTCCTGTTACATCCCACATTATTCATTATTAATGTACCTGTCCAGGTTACAGATGTCAAGGAGTGTATATAGGTCCTTAATCCTTCTCAGGGTCTGCGTTTGCAAGCATATCCATTGTTTTTTTTAAAGAATCATTAAGGTCCTGTCTCATATTATGAGTGTATGGATTATAATGCTGAAGATCCATAAATAACTGAAGAGGATCATTACAAGTTTGTTCTACTAAGGACAATAAACTTTTATATCCCATTGTAGATATTTCACTTCCTTTAAGATCCAGTTCATTTAGAACCCGTCCGATAAAATGTGTTACACCTTGAGTATAAGCAGCATCTTTATCGTGCATCTCAGCTGTAATTTCAATTACTTTCATTTCAAAATCAAGAAAAATATTTTTCCATAATTTTGTAGATTTCCCACTATCTCTTACAGGAATAAAAACGATAGGTAAATCCTTAACACCATTTTTTCCGGAATCGGGACCAAACATGGGATGTGTTGCAATTATATCAATATTATTTTTCAGAAGTGATTGCATCAAATTAACAGGATAAACTTTGACAGAACAGGTATCAAAAACAAGACTACCGGGTTTAATTCGATCAGTAATATTTAATAAAACTGATTCCAGGGAAGAAATTGAAACACACAAAAATAGGACATCACACTGAAGAAGTTCATCTTCAGAAACCAAAGATACATTTTTCGGGTTATGTACCGGTAAAGTCCTATTATATCCATATACTTCAAATTTTTGTCCAAGCAATTCAGACCAAAAAAAACCAAATCTCCCTAAACCATATACTCCAATCTTCATTGGGAGATTCTAACAAAATTATTAAATAAAAAAAAGTCAAAATATGAATTACTTTATGGAAAAATAACTGCATTTATATTATTATGAAATATATACCATGCAACCGATGAGGAGTTTAAAATGACATTCCCTGAAGCTATGATAAGTAAAGCAGTAAGTATGAAAAAAAAATTAGTACTTCCAGAAGGTACAGAACCGAGGATCCAGACAGCAGCCAGAACCATTATGGATAAAGGAATAGCATCTGAAGTTTTCCTGGTTGGAGCAATAGAAGATATAAAAAATACTGCTGCTTCAAATAATGTAGACTTATCAGGCCTTACTCTTATTGATCCAGCAAGTTCTGAATTGAAAGATGATTTTGTTAAAGAATATTATGAATTACGTAAACATAAAAAAATATCAATGGGATTAGCAGAAAAAATTGTAACTACGCCACTGTCCTGGGGAGCTATGATGCTCAGAAAAGGGGTTGTAGATGGTATGGTAGCTGGAGCTGAAAACTCTACAGGAAATGTTCTTATTGCATCTTTTACTATTATAAAAACAAAACCTGGTATTAAAGCTGCATCATCCTCTTTTATTATGACTATGAAAGATGAAAAGTGGGGAGTAAATGGAAATATGGTTTTTTCTGATTGCGCAACAATACCAGATCCCACAACAGAGGAACTTGCAGAGATTGCAATTGCATCTTCAGACACCTGTAAAACTTTTTTAGGTGTTGATCCCATTACAGCTATGCTTTCGTTTTCTACCAAAGGATCTTCAAAACATCCAAATATTGATAAGGTAAAAGAAGCTTTGGCACTTGTTCAGGAGAAACGTCCTGATATAAATATTGATGGAGAACTGCAGTTGGATGCAGCTATAGTGGGAAGTATAGGAGAAAAGAAAGCACCAGGATCAAAAGTTGCCGGAAAAGCTAACGTACTTATTTTCCCCGACCTTCAGTCTGGCAATATTGGATATAAATTAACCCAGCGACTTGCCGGAGCAGATGCATGGGGACCAATACTACAGGGCTTTACAAAACCAGTAAGTGATCTTTCCAGAGGCTGCAGCGTAGAAGACATAATTGTTACATCTGCAATGACACTTATTCAGGCATAATTCATGTAGGGGCACGGCGCGCCATGCCCCTACGGACCATTTATTTATTTAATTTGGCTAATGCGGCTTTTGCTTCTCTTTTTACAGAGTTTTCCCAGGAATCGGAATATTGAACATTAGTTAATTCCTCAAATCCAATAGGATTTCTGGTATTACCTATTGCAATAATTGAAGATTTTGATATTCTAAGATCAATACTTAATCCGCTTTCTTTTCTATCTGTAAGGTAGGCAAGAAACTCTGTTTGTGCTTTTACACTGGCATCACTGGAAAATGTCCCTAGAGCTTCAAATAAATCTATCATTTCATCAATATCAAAAAGCCGCTCTGTTCTGTAAGAAATCAGCATTTTATTCATATATACAATAGCTTCTTCCGGTTTAACAGAACCGTATTCCAAAACATTTAAAGCAAGAACTCTTAGACTCTTAAGCTGAGTTTTTTCTGTTGGATTTATAGGAGAAGCCTGTAAACCTTCACTTAGTGACAGAACAGCTAGGGCTGCCTTATTTCCATCACTTGCCTTAGACTTGTAACCTGCATCAAGAGCTGCAAGTTTGATATCATATTCCTTACTGTCCTTTGTTACCTGCATAAGTTGTTCAGTAGGATCATCAAGAATTGTTAACATAGATTCACTGGCCTTTGCTCTAACACCACTCTGGGATGAATACCAACCTGTAGAAGCAAAAAACAGAGGAGAATAACTCGATGGTTGTTTTAATCTTTCCAGTGCTATAACCAACGAAAAAGCTACTATTTCATTCTTTCGCTGATCCTGAATAGCGCCTAAATTAAAATTCAAATTACGAAGTAAAATATTTAATTCATCTATATATTGTCTGGCACCGACCTTACCAAGAGCAATTATAGCCTCACCCTTTAGAAAAGGTTCATCTACAGCCTGTACTATCTGCCAAATATAGGGAGCGGCTTCACTTGCTTTTAAACGACCTAACTCTTTGATAATCATCTTTGTATACTCTGAAATCTGCATTCTTACAGTGACATCTCCGGTGTTTTCCAAGCTTCCGACCTGCTCTTCGAGAGCTTCCATTAGCACAGGAACCATATCCCTGTTGTGCTGCTCAACAATACTAGCCATTATATTTGACTTTTGGGATAAACTGACAGCCCGTCTAAACAATCTTGTCCATACAGCAGAAACTTCATTCGCAGGAACAGAAGCAGCTACTAAGAATAGAACCAAAATTATTGTTATAATTTTAATTAATCTAGTTTTCATAAGTAATCTCTTCTCTACTTTCATAATCAGTTATTAACCTTTCCTGAACATTATCACCTGCATCCATAAAAACGGTTTCAACAGGGTTCCCATACTGATCATTTAAATACATAATTTTTCTTAATACAGAGCTGTTTTTCCTTTTAATCAATTCCATTACAAGAAAAGTATCTTTATATTCAAAAGATCTCGAATCCTGAACCTTTCCTTCTACATTATAATGGACGTTCTCTAATAACAATCCATTATTTTTATATAAGAGTTCAAAATATTCTTCCATTTCACCACCAGGACTTAAACTGTCTATCCGGGTCAAAATATCATCAGTATATTTGTAGAGCGTAGTACTAAGAAGGCTATTTGATCCATTAAAAATCTTCCAACTTATTTTCATACCATTTTTATATTCATATTCAGATACGGAAATCAAATTATCTTTATTATCATATTTTTCTTTATTCAGAACATTTTTATCCGCATCTAAAACAATAAGTTCATATGAGACAAGAGTTCCTGAAGCATCATAAAGACTCTTTTTACCTGTTTCATATGCAATAGATTGCTGTAGAATATCCTTATTATTAAATAATTCTTCTTTTAACAGCGTAGAACCGTCTTCATTATAACTGTAAACAGTATATTCGTCTTTAACACCATCACCAAAATAGGATACAACCGCAACGGGATAATATACTGTTGTGACAATTTTTTTTGGTTCTTTTTTTACTTCCTTAACAACTGCAGGAACTGCATCAATTGAAGATTCTGAAATACTAGGACTTGTTGAACATCCCAAAAAAATAAATGCAACAAGAACGAATGTCAGTGAAGATAATTTCATATTATTTTCTCCTTTTATATATTTAAATTATTATTGATTAATATATTAATTGCAACTCAATTCTGAAACTGATTTAATTTTGTTTAAACTATAAACAAATTCAACAAGCCCACTAACAGGAATATTTTCCCCTCTGTCTTCCGGGCTAATACCAGTCTGTATCAGCGCATTTTCAACAATATCCCAGGAGATATTTTTTCCAGTCCATCCTTTAGTTAAATTATTTTTAATTGTTTTTCTTCTGGATTGAAATAAATCCCTGATAATTTTAAAATAAAGACAGGAGTTTACATTTGTATATTGATTGTGTGGCTTTAATTCAAGAATTGTAGAAGTAACATCCGGAGCAGGATAAAATGACCCTGATTTCAGATCTCCAATATTCCTAACATTGAAAACATATTGACACAGCATGGAAAAGGAAGAATAATTTTTTGACCCCGGAGGTGAGGTCATTCTCTGACCCATTTCCTTCTGAACTGTTACAACCATAATTTTGGGTATACAGTTATTTTCAATCAAACTTGAAATTATTGCTGAAGCAGAATTATATGGTAAATTGCCAAGAATTATATCTGGCTTCCCTTCATTTAAGGCAATAGGTTCCCAGGTCTTTACAAAATCACCTGAAATAATTTTAAAACCTTGATATGCTCCAAAGGCATCTTCAAGATATCTAATAAAACCATAGTCGATCTCAAAAACAGTAAGATTCTCTGTCATCTCAAGTACCATATGAGTCATGGCACCAAGGCCAGGACCGATTTCCCAAATATTAGAATTTTTATCTAATTCCAAAAGATCAATCAATTTAGATCTGGCACTTGAAGATATGAGAAAATTCTGCCCAAAACGCTTGGACATATTAAGACCATTTGCGTCAAGTACAGATTTAATATCAGATATAGAGTCATAATTTTGTATTAATTTCATTATCGTCTGGAGAGTACTCCAGAAAATTATATACCGTCAAGACTTCTGGGTACTCTTAATAAATACAAGTAAAACAATAAAAAATATGGCAGTGGTTCTATTATTCAAAACTGGAAACTGGGAGAAAAATCCTGAAAAAGATTCAATAAGTATATAAAACACCTCCATAACCATAAATATTAAACGCTGAATAACCCAAGGCATTGGAATAAGGCCAAAAATACCTGTCCAGATAAATAAAGTTATTAATGGAACCAAAATTATTCCTGAAATAATACCTACAGGGTAGGTTACACCAAAATAATTTAAAACCAGAGGAGCAGTGAATAGTTGTGCAGATATAGATGCAGCTAAAACTGTTCGTAAATTGAATGGAATTAAACCAGGTAGTATTCGTCTTATGGCATTACTCCCAAGTATTATTCCACCCAAAGCCATATAGGAAAGTTGAAAAGAAAGCTCCCAGGCACATCCAGGGTAAACAGTTACCTGAATCAGAAAACAAATAACCAATATATGAAAAATATCTATTCTTAATCCTGAAAAAGAGAACAATCCCAAAAGTGAGAATAAAATTGCACCACGAATTAACGAAGGACCGGATTTTACAAGAAATACATATATAATTATAAGAACTAATGTAAGTACAAAACTTTGGTGTCTGCCGAATAATGGTGTAAAGAGAAACAGTATTCCTAAAGAGATTATTCCAAGATGCATACCTGAAAGAGCAAGAATGTGAGAAGCTCCAGCTTTTTTTATTGAGGTAAATAGTTTCCCATTAGGATTTTCCTTTGTGCCGGTAAATAAAGCGGTAAATAGTAATGAAGCCCCTGGCTTCATTCGGTCTATACGCTGCATTAGATAATTTAAGATTTGAGCTCTTTTTTTCAGTAAATGACCATTTAAGGAATCATCCCAATTAAGAATATCTATACTTTTTTTGTCTGCAAAAATAATTGAAGATTTTTGTTCAAAAATATTTCTCTTACTAAGATCTATATTCTGACCTTTAAATAATTTAACATTGGAGATGATACTTATTTTCCCATATGAACTTGTCCAGTTTGATCCAATATCTTTTGAAAAAAGAATTTCTACAGGGAATATATACTTCCCGCCATTTATCTCTTTAGAGTCATCCAGTACTTTAGCAGTTATTTTTATTATTGAACTTTTTTTCTGCCCCGGGGAAAACCCTGGACTTGATGAGTAACTTAAAAGATAAAGCCCAATTAATAATGATAATAAACAATATAATAAAATTTTTGTATAAATTTTAAAAATATTCGAATTGAAAATTGAAATTGTTATTGCAAATGAAGCTGCTAATAATGAAGAAATAAGAATAATTACCGGATTCAGATCTCCTGGAATTCCAACATAAAGAATCGAAACAAGAGGTATCAGCAGTGCTAAATCAAAAAATTTTTCTGTGGGCAGAAATACTGATTTATCTACTTTTAAGGTTATTTAGAGCCTCTCGTGCCGCTCTCTTTACTGTGACAGGATATTCAAGATACCCGGAATAAAGCAAATCATCAAAAGCAATACTATCACCAATAATTCCAATATTACTGATAACTGCCAATGAAATTTGCAAATCTGTTTCCTGCCCATTTTCCATATAAGAGTTCATAAACTCTAAGTATAGGGTTAAACGCCCTGCTGCTTCATGAGTACCAATGGCACCGAGGCAGGAAATTGCTTCAAGGACAGTTGATTTAGGAGAAATACCATGTTCATATTCAAAATTTACAAGATTAAAATGTTCGATTACTAAATCGGCAGCATCTGCCCATTTGAGTATTGTCAGCTGCCTTACAGCACCATATCTTAAATCACGTATTAGTTGTTCATCTTCTGAATCGTCTACTTTAATAACCAGCCCTATATCGAGAGCCATTTTATACAATCCGCCTTTCTCTTCGATTGGCATTTCAGAATCTTCAATAGCAAGATTAAGAGCCAATATTTTATCTGAAGGAACACTGTTTTTTATAACCCTAATTAGAGACTGACTATAACTCCCTTCGAGGTTCTTCAAAGCTATATTTGCTTTATAGCTTATATCATCTGAATAATTTGCTGATCCAGTACTAAAAACAGTAGAGAACGAAGAGCTATCACCAAGTTCACCCAAAGTTACGACTGCTTCAGCAACAACTGGTTCAGAGACTTTAAGACCTTCTCTAAATCTCTCATTTTGTAATTTCAGCCATTGATTTAATTCTTCAATTACCAATAAATCCGGATCTATATTACCAAGAGTGCCTAATATTTCCACCTGTACCTGTTCATCTCCATAAGTATTAAAAAGTTGCCACATAACTGTAGTTGAATTATTATATCCATTTATACCTATTAATCTGACTGCTAATATTGTAAGTTCTCTGGCAGCAGAATCAGAAGCAAGATTTTTAGAATTATTAAGTATGAAATTTAAAGCCTCTCCATAGAGGGGAGCCATATTAACTTCCGGATATTCAGCTGAGTCCTGCAGTACCTGGATTTTAGTAGATATCGATCCCCTGGCAAAGTTTTTCCGCATGGCAGATAGAACTGGATTTGTGTCCTCAGAATACACAAATACTAAGACCATAAAAAGCAGGGTAAGACCTGCAATAGATTTCTTCATATCACTTTTACCACCCCTCAAGTATAGCAGAAGCATTTTTTACATTTTTAGAACTTCTTTCACCAAATAAATCATAAACATAGGCAAGAATTCTGTTTTTCACCCGATCCTGAAGAGGCACAGACTGAATATGAATAATTGATGTATTTTTATTTTGCTGAAAACTAACACCTTTAACAACACCACACATAATTAATGTTGAATCAGATAGTTTAAATTGGATTTTAACATTCATACCAACTTTTCCATGGCCACCAATTAGTAGCGCAGCTCCATCTTCAGAGATATCCTGCAACCTGCATCGTATACCACGTCGTTCTTCCAAATCATTTGAAGCCTGGGCAATAACTTTTAGAGGAAAAAGTTCAGCTGGAGCATTAAGATTGGCACGTACAGAACCTCTTTTTTGACTACGTATAATTGAATCAGATTGAGATATATAAAGAATAGGAACCTTACTATCCATATGATTTTCTAATACTTTTGATTCGAAAACATACCCGGCATCATCCTTTCTCCAAAAATAAATATTTAACTTCTCACCCTTAAACTCATAATCCTGGGGTAACTTAGGACCCTCAGGATAAGTGATTGCAATATATCTGCGTTGATTTTCAACAACCTGGGATATATAAACACCAAGACCGGGTATTGAAATTTTTAAATACTGCATTTTTGTAATTTTTCTTGTAGTTTTTAGACCAATAGTATACTTAGGTAGTTTTAATTCAACAGTTTTTCTAAAATCAAACAGTTTTGATAAAAACACCATATTGTTAAGTTCATCAAGAACTCCTTCCGATTTAAATCTAATGATTGCCCCACGGATAGAGCGATCAAGCTGCTTAATAGACCAAAAAAGGGATGTTGGATTTTTCAACCTTCCTTCTACAGCAACTTTTCTTAATAAATTAACCTCAGTAAATGAAAAACCAGCTTCCTTTCCTTTTGCATAAAAATGAATCCAGGGAAATGATCCACCTCCAGCTTTTCTAAGGAGAATAATTAAAGTAATTACAATAAGCAGTAGTACAAACAGTAAAATCATTGAAACCATATTATTATTATCGAAACCCTTCTTCTTTAATTTATTCTTTTTATATAAACTTACACCCTACAATACTATATAATAGTACATGATACATCAAATTGGAGCAATAAAAAAATGTTTTTTCATGAGATTCTAAAAAAAATTGACCTTGAAGACAAAAAAGAACCAATTATTCTGTTTATGGTCTTTTTTTTACCTGGTTTTCTTAGCCAATCACAAGTTGTTGATGGAACTGTTTTTAACTCAGCCTGGTTCAATATGATCTATTTATTTACTGTAATTCCACAAATATTACTGGTTCTTTATCTTATAGAAAAAAAACCTGTTGAAAAGATTCACCTCTATGGTATTACCAATATTAAATATAAAGATCTGTTATACAGTCTTTTATATTTTGCAGGGATTATGATTATTGTACTGGGAACAGGTCTAATTTCATTTCTGATTTCATTTTTAGGATATGAAACAGGTCAGGAAATGCCTTTATGGCAATTTAATAATAAAGGCCTCATACCACTAATTTTTTTAACATGTATGGCCACAGGATACAGCGAAGAACTTTTTTTCCGTAGTTATCTTTTGAGTGAATTTCATTCTCCGGGTAAGGAAAAATATATAATTTTTGGTACTTCATTAATTTTTGCTCTGGGACATATCTATCAGGGAGTAATAGGTTTCCTTGGAACTTTTGTAATAGGTATTTTCCTGGCTTCCATTTTCATTAAAAAACAAAACTTGCATAGAATTGCAATTGCTCATGGACTTTATAATTTTACAGTACTTATGATAAGTGCCAGCATAGTATAATTATGTGAATAATACTTGTCATTTCAATAATATACATATATCTTGCATATATGAAAAAGATAATAATTATACTGAGTCTTATGACTCTAATAGTCGCATTCCTACCAGCCCAGGATGCACCTCCAATGACCCCCTTACAGGAAAAATTGTGGAGAGCAGGTTTTGGAGTTCCTCAACAGATTATGGATGCTCCAGAATTTTCAGCAGAAAATTTAGAAGGGAAACAGATAAGCCTTAGTTCACAAAAAGGTAAGGTTATTCTTCTTAACCTATGGGCTACGTGGTGTCCTCCATGCCGGGCAGAAATGCCGTCTATGGAAAGACTTTATCAGAAATTAAATGATCCAAATTTTACAATCCTTGCAATTGCAACCCCTACTCCACCCAAAGAAACCAGGGAAAAGATTATTGATTTTGTTGATGAAAATGGATATACATTCCCAGTTTTAATTGATGACTCAAAAGAGATTTCATATCAATATGGTTCAGGAAGCATCCCTACTTCATGGATAATTGATGCAGAGGGAAAAGTTCTTGCAAGATTTGTTGGGGCAATGGAATGGGATTCTGAATTAATGCTGGAAGTATTTGAGGAACTTATTCCTTAATTATGAAAAAAATTGTTTTCCTTATATTATCTGGTTTATTCCTATTAATTAGTGTTACACATTTAACAGCATATGAAAATGTTAATATTTCTGCAAGTATCACTCCCTCAGTGCTTGTTCCTGGAGAAGAGGGTTTAATAACTGTTATATTTGATATACAAGAGGGTTTTCATCAGACCAGAGCTGATGACTTCTTTTTTATTACTTTCGAAAATAATGAATGGTTTTCAATGGGTGAAATTATTTACCCGGTCGGTGTGCTAAAAGATGGCCTTGAAAATTATTATGGAAAAGTAACTCTTGAAGCAAAATTTATTGTTTCGGAAAATATTCCAGCAGGAGAACAAACGGCTCAGATAAAGACAGCATGGCAGCTTTGCGATGAAGAAGGAGTATGTTTTTTCCCTGAAGAAATAATAATTGATGTACCTGTTGAAATTGGCGGAGATAATTCCCCGATAAATAAGTCATTAATGACTCTTTTAAAATTTCTCTTTTTTGCATTTTTAGGCGGCCTTCTATTAAATGTTATGCCTTGTGTTCTACCCATACTTTCTATGAGAGCTTTGAATTTGGTAAGGCAAAGTCAAAATGATCGTAAGAGTATATTTATAGGCTCTCTTCTTTACGGTGCAGGAGTACTTGCTTCACTACTAATTCTTGCTATAATTGTAATTATATTAAAAACGACAGGGCAACTTGTTGGGTGGGGGTTTCAGTTTCAAAACCCGCTTTTTGTTATGAGTTTAATTACAATAATTTTTATATTTGCTCTCTCATTATTTGATATTTTTATAATTAATGCTCCTGGTATGAATAAAATGGCAGCAGCCTCAAATCAAAAAGGATGGGTAGGATCCTTCTTTAATGGTATTTTTGCTGTTCTTCTTGCAACTCCATGTACTGCCCCCTTTTTAGGGACGGCTCTTGGATTTGCTTTCAGCCAAACACCATTATTTATATTAAGCAGTTTTACTGCAATTGGTGTGGGGTTTGCACTCCCCTTTGTTTTAATTGGTATTTGGCCAAAACTTATTCAATCTCTACCCAAACCAGGTCCCTGGATGGATACATTTAAAGAAATTATGGGATTCCTGCTATTTGGAACTGTACTTTATTTATTAAGTTCATTGAGATTTCAGATAAGCTCTGATTCGTTATATAAATTTCTTATTTTTCTTACTCTAACTGCATTTTCAGCATGGCTCTATGGAAAACTAAGTAAACCCGGATCAAAATTTCCCTCTGTTTTTCTTGCACTTGTTATTGCCCTCATACTGATTATTGTATCTGCTTTTTACTTTATTGATACAAAACAAAATTTTTCAGATACCGAAACATCTGTTTTGAGAGAAGGTTGGGAAGAGTTCAACCCTGACGCTATAGAACAATACAGGGATGAAGGAAAAGGCCTTTTTCTTGCCTTTGGGGCAAAATGGTGTTCAGTATGTAAACTGAACGAAAGCAGAGTCCTTTTTACAGATAAGGGGGATTTATTCTTTGAAGAACGGTCTTTGATTAGAATGAAGGGTGATTATACCAATAAAGATCCTATAATTGATGAATGGATAAAAAAATTCGAAAAAGCAGGAGTTCCGGTTTATGTATATTATCCTCCAGATGGAGGTGACTATATTATTTTTCCAGAAATACTCACTTTTTCTATACTGGAAGAAAATATTCCACTTAGCAGTAAAAAGAAAAGACTTGACGACAGCATGTTTTTGATACAATCTAGTAATTAAAGCTTTCAATTAAAAGCTTAATGGGATAATTTTATAACTTATTTCAGTCGCGAACCGATATCCGGAGGACAAAAGATGAATACCCCCAATACATTACCTAAAAGAATTAAAGCAACAGCTTTAAAGTACCCTGAGAAAGCCGCTTTAAGGAGTAAGGATGAAAACGGAGACTTTCAGATTATAAATTTTAAAGAATTTTATGAAAAAATTAAAATTCTGGGAACAGGACTTCATAAGCTTGGTGTTAAAAGAAATGAACATGTAGCAATAATGTCTGATAACTGTAAAGAATGGATAATAACAGACCTGGCCTTACTTGGTATTGGAGCTATTGACGTACCTAGAGGATCTGACTCCACTGCAGAAGAAATGAAGTACATAATTGAACATGCAGACTGTGAACTTGTATTTATAGAAAATTCTGTACAGGCAGAGAAAGTACTTTCACGAAAAAAAGATCTTCCAAAAATGAAAAAAATAATTATATTTCTTCCAGGTGGATCAGTTGATAAAAAATTGGCAGAAGGAATTGAAATACTATCTTTTGAAGAACTGGAAAAACTTTCAGCTGATGCTTATGAAAAAGATAATAAACTATATGATTCAGAACTTGAAAAAGGAACTATTGAGGATGTAGCCACTATTATTTACACTTCCGGTACTACAGGAACTCCAAAAGGGGTTATACTTCAGCATAGAAGTTATATGTATCAACTGGATAATCTATATGATTATGTAAATATAGTCGCAGGCGAAATACTACTGAGTGTCCTACCTGTCTGGCACTCTTTCGAGAGAATTATTGAATACGTAGTGCTTGAAAGAGGAGCATCCCTGGCTTACTCAAAACCTATTGGAGCAATAATGCTTCCGGATATGGCAAAAGTCAAGCCACAGTGGATGGCATCTGTGCCCAGGATTTGGGAAGGTGTAAGAGCCGGTATTTATAGAAATGTAAAAAAAGAAGGTGGAGCAAAAAAAGGTATATTTCTCTTCTTTGTCTTTGTAGGTAGTGCATGGGCACATTTAAATAATATGTTTAAAGGAACCCTTCCAACCTTTCATAAAAGAATAAGAGCTCTGGATATAATACTTAGTATCATTCCCCTTATACTAATAACTCCATTTAAGCTACTAGGTGATGTTCTTGTATTTTCTAAAATTAAAGCAAAATTGGGTGGTAGATTTATAGCGGGTATATCCGGAGGAGGAGCTCTTCCTCCATATGTAGATAGCTTCTTTCAGGCAGCAGGCATTGGTCTTTTAGAGGGTTATGGACTTACAGAGACAGGGCCAGTAGTTGCTATAAGAAAACAGAATCACCCTGTAGGCAATACTGTAGGTCCTCTGTTTCCAGATATTGAATACAGGGTTATTGGGAAAGATGGTGCCCTGAAGGGTCCTGGAGAAAAGGGAACTCTTTATTTAAAAGGCGATATGAATATGAAAGGTTACTACAAACGCCAGGAAGCTACTGATGATGTTTTAAAAGACGGATGGCTCAATACTGGAGATATATGTATTGCAACACATAATAAAGAAGTTAGTATTGTAGGAAGGTCAAAAGAAACTATAGTTCTAATGGGTGGAGAAAATATTGAACCTGTCCCCATAGAGGATAAAATAAATGCCTCCGATGCAATATTGCAGAATATGGTGGTTGGACAGGATAAAAAATTCCTTGCAGCATTGGTAGTACCAAATATGGAACTATTGGAAGAAATTGCCAAAGAGAAAGGTATTAGCTATGTTCCAGTGGAAGATCTTCTTGAAAATCCTGAAATTCAGGAATATATTCATAATGAGATACAGGCACAGGTTAGTACAAAAACAGGTTTCAAGAATTTTGAATGTGTTTTTAGGGTCAAGCTTTTGGAAAAACCATTTGAGGTGGGAAAAGAACTTACACAGACTCTTAAGTTAAGAAGAAGTGTTATTGATGATATCTATGTAAAAGAAATAAAAGCACTTTTTAAGTAAGTATAATACATGCAATTCTTTAGAAATGATCTTGAGGGTCTTTTTTTGGAAAGACCCAATAGATTCATTGTAATTGCAGAAACTTCTACCGGGATAATAAGAGCTCACTGCCCTAACCCCGGCAGACTTATTGAAATACTTACTCCCGGCAGAAAATTAATATTTCAAAAATCAGATAATCCGAAAAGAAAAACTCCTTACAGTTTAGTTGCAGCATTTTATAAAGATAAGGTTATACCTCTTAATTCTGTTATGGCAAACAGGGCTGCATCAGAGCTTGTAATACCACTACTATTCCCAAGTGCAGATAAGATTACCCCTGAACAAACATTTGGTAAAAGCAGATTTGATTTCCTTATTCAGGAAGAGAAAAACAAAACCTACCTGGAAGTAAAATCCTGTACCCTGGTAGAAAATGGAAGAGCAATGTTTCCAGATGCACCAACAAAGAGAGGTACTAAACATATAAACGAACTTATGGAAATAGAAAAAAATGAACAAAACACAAAAGGAAAAGTTCTTTTTATAATAACCCATGAAGACGCAAAAGTTTTTACCCCTAATATGCATACGGATCCCTATTTTGCATTTACTCTTAAAAAAGCATTAAAAAATATACAAGTTGATTTCGCGTCAATTAAATGTAATGCCAATGGGAAAGCATCACTTGTAAATCTAAAAGTTCCTGTTGATATAGAACCTGTAAAGTTTGCAGAAGATGATTCAGGGATCTATATGGTTATTGTTAAATTAGAACAGGATAAAACAATTCCAACAGGAAAACTTGAGTATTCAAAATATAAATCAGGATACTATCTCTATGCAGGTTCTGCAAAAACTAATCTGTCAAAAAGAATTAAACGGCATAAAAACAGGACAAAGAAAACATTTCACTGGCATATAGATTATCTTACTGCAAGTGCTGATGAAGTAAAAACTTTTGGTATTTATACTGACAGGTTTTCTGAATGTGATATTGCCCAAGGGCTTCAGGGTATTGGAGGCAGAGGGATTTTAAATTTTGGTTCCACTGACTGCAAATGTTCATCCCATCTATACTATTTTAAGAATAATCCTGTAAGGAATATTGATTTCCTGGAACTTCTACATTATTTCAGGCACAGTTATAACAAAAAATAAACCCTAAACAATCCAATAATAACAATTACCATAATTCCTATAAGAACCCGGTATAACCAGACAGGAAGCTGCTTTCCTTTTTCTTTAGATTTTTCATCATACAATTCCAGCCCCAAGTGAATGTTATTATTTAGAACACCACTATAACCGCACTTTGGGCATTTAACTTTAAAAAGAGTGTCTTCCCCAGTAAAACCACAGGAGGGACATCTAACCTTAGAAAATTCCTGTCCGCATCCAGGACAGATATCCATTGCAGAAGAAACTTTTCTACCACAATTTTCACAATAAAAGGAAGGATCATTGACCATAATAGTTATTTCCTTTTAAAGGCCAATATTGTAAGGTCGTCAAACTGTTCATCTTCCTTTGCATGTGAAAACATTACAGAATGATCCCCTTCCTTTTTTCCAAGCTGATTATCAAAAAAGCGATCAAATTCCATAAAATGTTTTTCCATAAATGCTATGATATTCCCATCAACACTAATTCTATCTCCATTTCCGGATGAAGGATCAAAATATAACCGATAAACTCTTTCTATAGCCAAAAGAGCCATTATAGCTTCACTAAAAGTACCTTCACATGAACTAAAATCAAAGTTATAAACTTCATTGGAATACTCATTATGGAACTTAAAAAGCTCATACTTATCTCTATTAAGAACTGCTTCAACTATGTCCTGCATTCTGGGAACACCAAATTCTTCAAAATCCTGACCTGCCTTATGAGTAGAAAATTCAACATGTTCATGATTGTCATCTTCACATTCAAGAACCTTTAATTCACTATTTCTAAAATGACGTTGAGCTTCTTCTATACCATCTGTAAACAAGAATATTATATCTCCTATATCCATTTTATATGGAATAAGTTTAAAACCTGCTGTCATTTCAACCATATCATTAGGAAATACACCAGCTGCCGGAGCTTCCGGAATTGTGATTATTTCCATTTTACCCTTATTTTTTTTATAAATATGGACCAGATTATCTCCTGCATTACAAAAAATTGTTTCCCCGGTTATGGAATCTATATAAACAATAATGAATGCTGCGAACCGACCTTTAAACCCCATGGATTCAACAAGTTCATTAATGGAATATACAAGTTTATCTATTTTGGGAATACTTGGCTTAATTTTCACTTTCTTATGTGCTGCTATATTTTTATCTCGTTCATTTTCTCTCTGCCAGTCATTAAAGTAAGAATGAAAAATTGTTGCAACTGCAGCCATAATCAATGAAGCTGAAACCCCTTTACCGGATATATCACATTTAATTATTGCATATCGATCTTTATCAATTTCAATAAAATCAAAATAATCTCCCGATACCCCTTTGGCACCTTCGTAGTAACCAAAAAATTCTACATGTTCAGTATTCAATTTTGCTATTGCTGTTTTTTCTCCTTTAGCATCCTTTTCAAGAGGAAGAAACTGTTTCTGGACATCCTTACCTACTGTAAGCTCCTGGTTAGCTAGTGCAGCTTTGTACAGCCCATTACTCATTTGATTTACAGCTCCTGCAAGGCTGGATATTTCATCATGGGACTTTACATTTACACTGAAATCTTTAAGTTCAAGATGATTTGTAGAGTCGCGTATCTCCTCTACTTTTCTTAATAAGTGATTTATTGGACTAATTATATACGATGCAAGAAGTAGAGCACCAACTATTCCAAGGCCAATGGCAATTAATGCAACATAAACAGTTCTTTTTATAAGAGCATCCCGGGATGTCTCTATCTCGGTAATTATTTCTTCTGTAGAAATTTGAAGACGTACACTACCCTGATAATACTTCTCATTATTGCCTCTCTTCTGATATACAATAGGGCTGAAAAAGGTATATTCCATTGGATTAGTAAGAATTTCTTCAGGATCAAATTCAGGAACAGAAATAAAATAATTACCAATCTCAGCCAGTTTATTATTTATTTCACCACTGAGCATAATAATTTCATTTTGCATTTGTCTGATTTCTTCAATATCAGCTTCTGTTCTTGCTTTTCTGGAAAGATCAGATGCAATTCCCTGAAGCCTGGTTAGCTCTACAGAAAGAACACCAACAGACTTCGTTCCCTCGGTATTTATCTTTTCCGCAATGTTCCTAATACTTTCTGTAAGTTCATCATTCATTACAAGAGAACCTTCAAGAAATCTGGTCCCATCAGGTAAACTGGCTAAAATATCTTCTTCTGATTTAAAAGAATCCAGGTTAACTTTGTCTCTAATAGAGTTATCATTTGTTACCCATAAATATTCTACAGAATTACTATCACCAGAATCTAATCCAGGACCGGTAATTGTAAGAAAACGTGCAGAATTCATGGACTCAATCTGGGATGGTAATCGTTTAAGCTCCAGGGTATTGTTTTCCTGTAAATATTTACCTGCAGAGGTATTTACACTACTAATTAATACTTTAGTAGTTTGCGAAAGTCCATCAGTAAGATTTCTCTGCTGGGTAGAGATCATAAATAGACTCAGCGAATAGGAAACCATTAAAACAACCAGGAGTACAAGAGTTGTTACCAGTAATGCAAACTTTATCCTTAATCCCATTCCACGTTTCTGCATATTTCTTATCCTCTCTATCTTCTTTTCAGATGACAATAAATTGTTAGTTACAAGTGCATTTACTTCCATTTTTATTAAAGCACTTTCCCTGACCAGTGCAAGAATACGAATAAAAGCAAAGATAAACATAATTGCCAGCAATATCATAACAACAGCAAAGAAAATGTTGTTTACAGACAGTGTTAACAATTTTCTCAAAATTACACTTGAATCTCTACCATCATCCAGAATACTAAAATTTCCAAACTTTACAGTACCAGTAGATTCAAACTCAAGTTTTTCTTTATTAAAAATCAACCCTCTTGTGGGATGGATCAAACCAATATTATAGGAACCTTCATCTATATCACTTATTGTGAATCCAGTAATTTTCCTATCTGAAATAACATTAAAAAAACCAGTTTCTGGTTCATAAACATAATCATATGGCTCTTGTTTATCCCTATCAAGAATAATTGTAGAAATTTGACCTCCCACAGTAAACCCACGACCCAAAATACTCATTGTTATTATACCAAGATCATCCTGTTCAGCAGAAAGATTTGTAATATAGGTAACTGGAATATATTTATTCATTCGCAAATATATTGTCTCAGCAGCTCCCTTGTTTCCTACTGCATCAAAGGAGTTAACTGTTAATGCCCATAATCCATTATCCTGATTGTATATTCTGTAGATCAACTCATTATTTATTGGTCTATTTGGAGTATCCAAAATATTAAAATCAAGCCACTCTCCATTAAACCCAGAATCAGTCAGGTATTGAATTCTGTAACTATATCCGGCAGCAGCCTCTCCCACAGGTGGATCCCAACCAAAAGTACCTGTGTTTGATAAAAGATAACCATCTTCATCAAGTTCCATCCCTTTAAAAGTTACTTTTCCAGGAGGGGTAGTATCCCTGGAAATTTTTGATGTGGTAGTTTTAGACCAGTTTCCTGCGTAATCAACAGCCCTGATATGCACATACCAGTCACCATCAGTATCAACTGTAAAACTATTTCGTCTATCATCCCTGCGACGAACCATTATTGTTCTAGGTGGTGAACCATTTTCATTTCTATCAATAGAATAACTAAATCCTTCTATACCGGAGGAATCTGAAGGGAGGTCCCAAGTTAAAGTATACGTGTCCTGATTTAGTGGTACAGATTTATAATTGACAGGATAGATTTTTATTTTGGGAACTGTTTTATCAGGGGCAAGAATAGTTAAACCAGAATCTCCTCTGGAGTCACTTTGCCATATAATATTCATTTCATTATTTGAAGATATAAATCTACAAAAGTTACTTAATCCTCCGCCAGTCTGTCCTGGGATATCAATACTCTTCCACTCGTTATTTTCTTTCCCTGCAAGAACTATCTGACCTATATTATTATACCATAGAGCGATGGTTTTTCCTTTTTCAATATATATCTGAGGATTATTTACAGGATTAGTACTAATTGATTCACCCAAAATTTGTTCAACATCAGTTAAACGGGATCCTGGTATATCAAATTTTCCATAGTAAGATGACGATGGACCATTCCCAAGTTTTCGTTCCCAGGAAAGATGGATTTCACCTCTGCTTTCCATTAAGAACACTCTCTGATTATCAAAGTCTTCAGATCTATTGGAACCTTCAGAAATATCCGTTATCCATAAGGGAGATGACCAGGTACGACCACTATCTCTACTTGAAATATGGTATAAATGATAAAATCTACTATTTGATGGAGATGCCTGAAAAACAACATGCTCCTGCCCCCTTAAGGAAACATGATAAGGTAAATACACATTTGATAAATCAAAGGTTGAAAGAAGAGGGGAATATTCTGACCATGAGTAGCCATCTGAAGAAACAGAATAAGTTATTCCAAGTGAACTTTCCTGGTTAAATGAAGTAGGATTACCCGGGAGTGGCTGGGTTACAAATAGAATAAATTTATCCTGATCAGTCAAAAATAATTTGGGCGATACAGTTGAAACACCTCCCCCACCAGGGGTAGATGTCAAAGTAAAAGATTGCCCTTTATCACTGGAGGAATATATAAGTATTCCCTTTTCTGAATTTGTTATTGCAACAAATATAACACCTTTACTATTTACTGCCAGAGAAGATACCGAAACCTTATCACCAGTAAATGGGAATGGCCCCAAAACCCCCTCATGAAGGATCCAGTCTGAATCTCCATTATCAACCATTAAAGAGATACTAAATTCACCTAAGTCCCCTAATTGATTATTAAACTCCTGCCATAAAATAACACTAATATCAGAACTTGAGGCAGTAAGTGGAAACCAGACATTTTTATTAATAAAAATTTCGGGATTTTCCCAGTAGATATCTTCTGCCATAAGATTTAGACCAGATACTATAAGAATCAAACCTGTAATGAATAAATATAATTTAATAATAGATAATTTTTTTATCAAAGCCTTGCTTCTACCTTTGTCTTAAGATCATTTAGTTTAGAACTTTTCCTGTTATCAGAAATAGCCCATAACTGATTAATTATTATATTTGCCTCCAGATATCTACCCTCAATATATAAAGATTCAGCATATCTTAGCTGTTGGGTATCTGAACTTGACATAACAACCTGACTTACAACACCAGTACTTGTCCTGATTTTATCCATGAGTAAAGCGGCTGCATCAAAATCACTGTTTATCTGTATAGCTTCTTCCAGATAAGCAAGAGCTATCGGGAATTCAGCCCTGTTATCAGTATTTACAATTGTACTTGCCTGATTATAAAGTTGTGTTGCCCTTTTTAAATCTACCTGTGCCGGAGGTGGAATAATCCTTCCAGTAGAAACACCTGAACGGTATACTGCAGTTTTTATTCCCGGGTAATCAGAATTAATTTCATACAAAGCAAGAAGATCATCGTCTGCAGTTTTTGGATCATCATCTATATTTTTTACTGCTGAGTCATACATGGATTTGAAGAAAATCCTGAATGCATCCTGTTGAGTATATTCAAGAATTTGCAGGTACATTACACTTGCCTTAAAATTACGGGGGAAGGGTGTTTTTATCAATTCAATATTTTTTATAGCTTCATTAAAGTGAATATTGGCCTGTTCTTTATTACCGGATTTTAAAACTGTTTTCCCTTTATCAAATTCTTCCTGGACAAGATTTAAAATTGAGATAATATCATGATAAAGAGGATCTGTAAGAGCAATTTCCCGCCCACTGGTTGCTTCCAAAGCTCTTTTAATTTTTATAAGCCAATTTTCAATTTCAGGATTACTCTCAACATTAGTTACCTTAAACCTTTCCTGTGCCTGTTGAAATATTTGCTCTGCTTTAATAAATTCCTGGAGATTGTAAAAATCCTTTCCTCTGGTAATGAAGGATCTTACCTCCCGGACAATCTGCCTGTTTAAAGAAACTGTAATATCTGAATCCAGTTTTGTAAGTTCCTGAGTTAATAAATTTCGTACTTTTTCATCTTCTCTAAATTCCAACGATTTAAGAAAGAGTGATTCTGCTTCATAATACTTCTTTCTTGCTCCGTCAAAATCCTCCCGATAGAATTTTGAATACGCTTCATCAAGACGAAGATTGCCTAAACTAAGAACATCATCCGCTTCATCATTTAATATTTTTGCACTATTAAGAAGCTGTTCTATTTTCCCATATTTTTTAGTTATTAAAACCACTAATTCGGATGCCGCTTCAAGTAGTGTACTAATGGAAACATCAGATTTTTCCAATGGGTTATTAGTATCCAAACTGTTTATTATATCTTCCAATCCAATTTCTGCTTTTTCAAGATCTGTTTTTGTATCATTTAGCAACAGGACGGCTTGATCAGGGCGCATAACCTTCAAAACAAGTCCATTTATAGTTTCTTCAATACCATCTATAAAAGCTTCAGCTGTAATAATAGACTCTCCGGAGTTTTCAACAATAATTCTTTCAGGACGGATTCGTAAGGTTAATATTCGTTCTTCAGCTCTCACCTCAGCTATAAATAACTTTTCTTCTAAAAGAGATTTATTATCCTTTAGTTCAGTTAAAGTTTCATTAATTAAAGTCAGATCCATTTCTGGATTTGTACTAACAATTTTTTTATTTTGAAAATCGAGTATAGCAGTATCAAAACCTGATAAAATAACACGTATATCATCCAGACCGGAACGAGCTACTTTTAAATCATTTATAACTCCGGCAGCGTCAATAGTTTTAACCAGACTATTAATATTTTCAGACTGAAGAGACATATCTGTATATAGAGCTGCAAATTGAACTACAGCCTGGGCAAATAATAAATCCGGAAGTTCAGTAAAAATGGAATCTAAGCCATTATCATGTACAACCAGATCATTGCCCAGATAAATTTTATCACCTCGAAGTTTTATAACATCTACAACTATAACTGCTGTTCTAACTGCATCCAGTAATATATTTCTTGATGCTGCAAAGGAGGAATCTTCAAAATTAAATATAGCTTCCTTGTAGAGTTCCTCCAACCGGGACATTATCAGAGAAGAAATATTTTCCTGATTTTCATCCCAGACAGTACTAATCACACCAGCAATACCCTCCTGAAAAGCTGAACCTGAACGGCCAACAGTTAAAACTTTTTTAATAGAAATGTACGGTATATCCGATTCATCTTCTTTTTGATTTAAGTTCTTTAATACATCCAGCTTTGCTGCATTTGATTTTAAAATTCTCCATTTACTTCCTGTTTCAAGCATAATTAAAGAATAATCAGAATACCCCCTTTCTATTTCTGAAATAAGACCACTTTGAATAATATCTGAATATATTTTTGATGCATCAAGAACTGTACTGTACAGATCTAAAAAGTCTTTGGCAGTAGTCAGTATAGTATTCTGATAATCCAAAACCTGATCCGATGCTATATTTCCATAGTTTTTTTCTACAAATAGATCTTTATGCAGTTCAAATCCCCCAAAATATGTATCTATTGCTTCAGGATATTCTTTATTATTAATATGGTCTGCAGCAATTTTCATTATATTGGCATAGGTTCTATCATCGACAGCAAAAACGATAGATTTTTTGGCCTGGGAAAATGCAGCAACAGCTGCCTTATTAGGATTACTATCCAGGGCCTCCATCTCTCTTATTATGGTATATGCACTTTCCTCATCAATAGATTCTCCACGAGGAGGATCCAGTAGAATTATTAATTTCTCATAAAGCTTATTGTAATTATCCCTGGCAATACTAATTTTTTGAATTAATTTTTGAGCTTCAGTAAATTGATCAGGAGATGTTTTCATAATCTCTGTTAAAATTAAAATAGCATCATTATATTGTCTTTGTTCTACAAGAGATAAGGCTTCTGGAATTCTGTCTTCTTTCTTACCCCCGGCATATAAATTTAGAGGTATAAAAATAATAATTAAGAGTAGAATAAATAATACTTTTTTGCTACGACTAATATACACTAAATAAATATACCCCAATGTACCCTATTTTCGGCATATGTTATGCCTGTGCTTATCAATATCTAGTGTTATTACATAAAAATATAGATTACCACCCTATATTGTAGTATACTTAAATTAATGAAAAAAAGACTTTTTAGTACTCTCTTTCTCCTCTTCTCATTAACTTTGTACTCCGCAGACCTGGCTGATTTTTATTCTGCCTTCACAAGCCTCTCCAGTTTACCCTTTTTTTCTGATAAAAACACTGGGTTAACAGTTTTTCCAACACTCCTTGTCCCTATGGGAGGATTATACGAGGGAATGGGCACTGCATATACTGCAGTATCAATTGATTCTGGTTTTATTGAATCAAATCCAGCAGGAAGTTCCCTCCTGGATTATACGGAGTTGACTCTTAATCACAACAACTGGATTGCAGATACAAATATTGAAGGTGTTGTTTATACCACCAGATTCGATAATTTAGGTATAGGGATTGGAGGGAAATTCCTTTACGTCCCCTTTATTGGATATAACAGATGGGGAGAAGAAGAAGCGAGTGGATATTATTCTGAAACCATTGCCACAATGAATCTGTCTTATAATTTCTTTTCCAGTTACTATTTCTATGGTATATCTCTTGGTGCAAATATTAAAGCAGCATACAGGCATATACCGGAAGAACTCTATGCTGATAAAGACGTTGGAAATCAATCATCACCTGCTATTATGACAGACATTGGTTTTATTTCCAGATTTAACTTTCTAAAGTTCTACGCTGCCAGAGAGAGAAACTTTTCTGTAGGAGCCGTAGTTAAAAATCTTGGCCCCGATGTTCAGAATGAACCCCTTCCTACAATAGCAACAGGAGGTATATCATATTCTCCAATAAGACCAATACTTATATCTTTTGATTATAACTATCCATTTAGTCTCTCATTACCGGCAGATCAATGGGAAAAATGGAATATTGCAGCAGGAATAAATGCAGTGGTCACAGACTTTTTCTCTATTCATGCAGGCTTTTCACATAGAGGATCCAATCCAAAAATTACTATTGGAAGTGGCCTTATTTTAGAAAAGATAAATATAAATATAAATTATACACTGGATATGACTACTCAACTAACTGCGGTAGATAAATTCAGTATTGAAGCAACTGTTCCTATGGGTGATGGTGGAAGAAAAGTAGATTCACGAAAAGTAGATGAATATTATATTGCTGGTTTGGAATCCTACGCAAATGGAGATTTAAATAAAGCTATTGAATTCTGGAAAGTGGTTCTTGAAATAGATCCTACTTTCCAACCTGCTTCAGAAAATTTAATAGTAGCTCAAACTTCTATTACACTACAAAAAAACATGGAAGCTCTAAATGTAGTTGAATAACTGGCTATTTCGAAACTCTTTCTTTCAATTTTTTATATACTACAAAAAGTGAAAGGTCTATTTTATTTTCTTCTGCCCATTTTGATAGTTTTTCTTTTTCTGTATCATTAAGATTATCAATTCGCTTTTTATAAATTTTCCCTGTAAAATATTTATCCAAATATGCTACTAATTGTTTCATATCATCCAGGTTACTATTAACAAAACTATTTTCATATGAGTTCACTAAGGAATTTAAAATACTGATTTTGTCTGTTGATTCATGAATATGAAGTATTTCTTCAACCTCTTTTACAAATTCATCTTCTTCAAATACTATTTTATCCATGACAAGCCTGAGAGATAACCTCTTTTTTGATGATTTTTCGGAATTTTGATCTTTTTTTGAAAGAATAAAAAAAACAGCTAGACCTCCTCCAAAAGATAATAGAAGTTCATCAATAATAGGAATTGGATCCCGTATTATAAAGGATGCTACAAGATAGATAAGAAGAAAAGATGCTGCGGAAATAATAAATCGCGGGATAAATTTAATATCATTCATCCACCTTTTTACGGAGAGTTCTATTAACCTATAGAGATCATTTCTGAGCATAGTCAAACTCTCAACTCTTGGTTCATTTCCATAAAGTCCAACTATCTCATAACCATCATCCAGTTTCAAAAGTACTTCAGAATCTGAAAAAGGATGAAGAAATAATGATGATCCATCTTTCCTGTGAATATGAAATATTGTCAATTTTGTTTTAGCGTTCATTCTTATCCCTATTTTTTTCAAGTAATTCTGATAGCCCTATATATGTCTTTCTAAAACTAATTATAACAGTAACTGTTAAAGATAAAAAGCCCATAAGAAAATCTGTTTTTAGCCAGAAATCGCCAAAAATAAATGCTCCGGTTGATAATATAAATAATAGTAGCATTACTAAAGCTGCAAACCTGCTTTTTTTCTGGGAACTTATTCTAAAAAGGATTTCAAAATATATAATTCCTAATACAGAAATTAACAGAATTAAGGAGTTCCAGTTGAGAACTTCATCTCTAACTAAAATATTAAACAATACTTTAGTAAGGGAAAAAAATATTATAGTTGATAGACCAAGAAAAAACACATTCCAGAATATATATTTGTTTTTATATGCTGAAGTATATTCATAACCAGATTCATTCCATAATATTCCATTTAGACCTGAATAAAGTAATAAAAGACCTATCCCTGAAGGAGCAGTTAATTTTAAAAATATTCCAGTAATTAAAAATAAAACAGCACCAGAAAAATAGAGCAATTCAATAATAAATCTTTTTGCAATCATTATGTTTCTTTATTTACTAAAGCTAAAACTTGTTTCAGTTTAAACAGCTGCGCATATTTAAGTGCAGACATACCCAGATCATCTTTAATTTCACTATCTGCTCCAGCATCAATTATAATCAAATCAACATCTTCTGCCTGCCTGCCTACTGCAAGAACTAGTGCTGTCTGGCCGGACTTGCTTTTTAAATTGATATTAGCACCAGAATGTATCAACTTATGTAATAATTCCACATTCCCCTCAGCAGCAGCATCCATCAAAGGAGTATTTCCCCGATCACCACTGATACTATTAATATTAGCACCATTTTCAATAAGATTAATTGCAATATGATCATGGCCTTTTCTGATTGCCATATTCAATATTGAAACACCATTTTTATCACAGCTATCTGAAGAAAAACCTGCTTTCAGAAACAACTCAAAAGCAAGACTTTCTCCTTTGAAAACACTCTCAACAAGTGCATTGTTTGTAAGATCAACTCCCATCTCCACAAGAGCGGCTTTTGCAGATTCAATACTCTTTTGTTTATTACTTCTTACTGTTTCACTTTTAATAAACGTTTCCAGTTCATCCTGTTGTGATAGAACAATAGATTTATCATTACAGTCAGGAATAGAAAATTTATCATTCCCAAAAATAATAAAAGATCTGTTGAGCCCAACACAGTACCCTGTAGCAAAAATTATTTCAGGATTGTTTATTGAATCGTTATCCCAAACAATCAGAATTAAATCATTCTTATTTAGACAGCTTGTAAGGCCTTTTTTAGGGTTAGCCCCATATATTGATGGATCAGAACCGAATTTCAAACATAAGGCTTTAATTTTCTCAATTTTTTTAATTTTTTCTGAACTACCAAGAATTAAGACCTTCATACATCAAATATCGGTGGTTTTGTTCTTATTCAAAGCTTTTTAAATTCTTCTATCATAACTGCAAAAGGTGAATCCTCTTTTTTTAATTCCTTTGATCCTCTAGTAATATTACATAAACTTAATCCAAGTTCCTTTGCTATATGCCTCTGACTCATTCCTTCATCCAGAAGCCTGACCAGAGCCCATCTGTTTGCAACTCCAGCAGATTCTGAATCTGTAAGGAGACTCTTCAGGAAATCTTCTATCAGAACAGGGTCTGTACATTCTGCCAAAGTCTGAGAAAGTTCCTGCATTGCATTTTCATTTATTTTTCGTTCTTCCATATACAAGTAATATACAACACTCAGTGATTCTGTCAATAGAATCACATATTATGTTTTTTTGCACTGAATGGAACAAAAGCCTCAATTACTTATGTATCGATATCATTTCTTCCAGAAATTTTGAAAGATACTCAATCAAAAAAAGAGGAAGGGCAAGTAAAACAGATTGTGCATCAACCATCTGACCTTTTAGAAGGATCTTATGAGAGACCTCAGAGGTATAACTCTTCCTGTATGCAAGATCCATTCTAATAGAATAATCTGCATTCTTTTTGGCAATGTATTGCCAAAGGGATTTCATTTTGCCTGTTTTTCCTGATTTAATTTCAACAGGTAAAATTCGATTATTAAAAGCAATAATAAAATCAACTTCAGCAGCTCCCTTTCTTTTTTCAGAAAGCCAATAATAAAGGCCGGAATTGGGACTCTGAGGTGTAAGATATTTTAAATGCTGGGCAATAAATTGTTCTGCCATTTTACCTTTTATTATTAAATCTTCGGGATTAAGCTGAAAGATATCACTCCATCTAATTCCCATCATCGCATTATACAAACCAATATCAAGAAAATATAACTTACATATCTTATCGTCTTCACCAGCCTTTAAGGGCAAACCGTTACAATTATTAAACGTAGTTTTAAGAATAACCCCAGCTTTGGACAGTAAATTGATAGCCTTCTTTACGCGAGAGGAATGAGTGTTTGAAACATCAGAAAAAATAACTTTCTCACCAAGGTGTGCAGCTGTATACTCAAAAAGATCATTCACATTACTGCTTTGACCTGATTTTGTATATATTGGAATGTCATCACGATAGGTTTGTATAATTGATTCATGGATAGCTTTTACCTCTTCAAAACTACCCCCATCACAATAAACTTTTACAGCTTCCGGCATACCGCCTACAAAATAATATTCTTTTAAAAGCTCAATACCTTTTTGAAAGGCTGCCCCAATAAAGGATTACTAATATTTGCATTGTGTAACTGATCCAAAAAAATATTTTCCTTTTTAGCTAACAGGAACTCAGTAAATGTCATAGGACCTAATTCATGATAGACTACACGACCAACAGGTATTGAAAAATTTTCATTATTAAGAACAACTTCCATTAGAGAACCAGCTGCAATAACTTTTAACCCAGGCATATCTTCATAGAAATATCTCAACCTGTTCAAAACCAGCGGCTGTGCCTGGATTTCATCCAGAAAAAGACAGGAATCCATGCCAATTTTTTTGCCAAGTTTGACTTCAATCTCTTTAATTACTCTATCAATAGAGAAAAAATCAGATTCATTAATTTCCTTCAATTTCATTTTTTCGAAATTTATCTCTACCAGGTCTATACTTTGTTCATCACAAAATAATCTTACCAGTGTAGATTTTCCTACTTGTCTGGCCCCTCTAAGAAGTAATGGTTTTGGAATTTCCTGTTACCTTAACAAGTGCAGAGTAGATAGATGCCCACATGGGGGAATCTTTACCGGCATTCCTTGAAATGGTAATAAAAATAATATAGTCTCCTGTATATGAATAATTTCCACACCCATACATGGCGTTGTAAGCATGCTACAGGCACAGTAAAAGATTATGTTAATGCTGCAAAAGAAAAAGGAATGAAGGTACTGGGAATGAGTGATCATACCCCTCTTCCTGACAACAGATGGTCTCATGTACGTATGGATATGTCGGATCTGGATGCATATGTAGAAGAATTTAAAGAAGCGGAAACAGAAGGCATAGATATTCTAAAAGGTCTTGAGTGTGAATGGGACCCAGTATATGAAGGGTTTTATAGGGATGAAATATTAGGTGAAAGAAATTTTGACTTCCTTATTGGCTCAGTTCACTATATTAAGAATGATGGAGACTGGGAATATCTTAGTGAGATAAGAACAGCAAAACACCTTGCAAAATATGCCGAGGTTCTGATTGCAACTATGAAAACAGGGTTATTCAGTTTTATTGCACATCCTGATGGGTTTGGTGCTGGTTATACAAAATGGGACAGTAATGCGGAAGCCTGTGCTATTGATATTCTAGTCGCTGCTGAAGAACTTTCAATACCATTGGAAATTAACGGTTATGGCCTGCGAAAAAATAAAGTTCTAACAGAGGATGGGATTCGATCTGTCTATCCATTATTAAATTTCTGGGAGCTAGCCGGGAGGTTTGATATAAAAGTAATTTGTAATTCAGATGCTCATAGACCAGAGGATGTAGATGCTTCTATTAAAGAATGTAAAGAGCTGGCAGATAAATATAACCTGAATGTAATAGATGATATTCGAGGTTAGTATTATTAAAAAAAATGTTTTCTTAATATTGATTTATCATCCAATATAAATTATTTTATATCTATTGAGGTATTTATGCAGGAATGTGAATTAATTGAAAGTTGCCCCTTTTATAACGACCAGTTAAAAGGCGATGCAAAACAAATAGAATCTATGAAAGAAAAATATTGCAGAACAAATAATTTGAACTGTGCACGATATATGGTTTTTATAGCACTCGGAAAAGAGAGTATGCCAGAAGAACTATTTCCCCATCAAAAAGACAGGGCATACGAACTTATCATCCAAAATTAAAAAGAACCGTGTATTTAAAGGGATAGGATAAATGGAAAATAACAATAATGTAATTGCCGGAAATTTTATTGAAAAAATAATTGAAAAAGATATTGAAAACAACAAGTATAATGGCAGGGTTGTAACACGCTTCCCCCCTGAACCTAATGGATATCTTCATATAGGACATGCAAAATCACTTTGTCTTAACTTTGGTCTTGCAGAAAAATATAATGGTACTTGTCATCTTCGTTTTGATGATACAAATCCGTCAAAAGAAGAAGTTGAATACATTGAATCCATTAAAGAAGATGTAAAATGGCTTGGTTTTGACTGGGGAAAACATGAGTACTATGCATCTGACTATTTTGATAAACTCTATGAAATAGCAGTAAAAATGATTAAAGATGGGAATGCATATGTAGACGGGCTAACTCCTGAAGAAACTAAAGAATATCGTGGAACACTGACCTCACCAGGGGAAAACAGCCCGGATAGAGAAAGATCCATAGAAGAAAACCTTGATCTATTTAAAAAAATGAAGAATGGGGATTTTGAAGATGGGAAGTATCTTTTAAGAGCAAAAATAGATATGGCTTCTCCAAATTTAAACATGAGAGATCCTGCATTATATAGAATAAAAAGAATGACCCATCACAGAACAGGGGACAAATGGTGTATATATCCTATGTACGACTTTACTCATCCACTTTCTGATACTTTTGAAAATGTTACACACTCAATCTGTACTTTAGAATTTGAAGATCACAGACCATTGTATAATTGGTCTGTAAATGAGTCTGGTATTGATGTAAAACCTCAGCAGATTGAATTTGCAAGACTCAATATAAACTACACTGTTATGAGTAAAAGAAAACTTCTGGAACTTGTGGAAAAAGATTATGTATCAGGCTGGGATGATCCAAGAATGCCGACTATTTCCGGAATTAGACGTAGAGGGTACACTCCTGAATCTATTAAAGATTTTGCTTCCAGAATTGGAGTAGCAAAATCAAATAGTACTGTAGATTTTGCCCTCCTTGAACATTGCCTTAGGGAAGATCTTAATAAAAAGGCCAAAAGAGTTATGGCTGTTCTGGATCCATTAAAGGTTGTTATTACAAATTATCCAGCTGATAAAACAGAAATGATTGAAGCTGATAATAATCCTGAAGATGAAAGCATGGGCAAAAGAGAAATACCTTTTTCCAGAGAAATTTTTATTGAAAAAGAAGATTTTATGGAGAACCCGCCAAAAAAATATTTCAGACTTTCTCCAGGTAAAGAAATTAGACTAAAACATGCATACTATGTAACCTGTACTGAAGTTATAAAAGATCCTGATACTGATGAAATTATTGAGGTTCATTGTACCTATGATCCGGCTTCAAAAGGCGGTGGAACTGAAGATGGAAGAAAGGTAAAGGGAACTAGCCACTGGGTTTCGGCCCTGCATGCATTTAATACAGATATCAGACTGTATTCAAATCTCTTTAAAAGTGAAAATCCAGAAGAGGCAACAGGCAAATTCCTGGATGATCTGGCTCCTGATTCTCTTGAAGTTTTAAAAGGATGTATGCTGGAACCATCTCTTTTGGATGCTGAACCTGGTGATTCCTTTCAGTTTCTTAGAAAAGGATATTTTTGTGCAGATACCGTTGACTCAAAACCCGGTTCTCCAGTATTTAACAGAACTGTTTCAATGCGAGATACCTGGGCTAAACTGCAGAGAGATGCTACAAAAAAGGCTAATTCCAATAAGGGCGATTCATGAATCGCCCCAACTTAAATAACAATCCCTTTGGTGACACAGAGGTTGATTATCCAGTAAGAGTTGCAATGAAAGTAATTACATATAGCAATTTTACAGAAGAAGAACATAAAACTGCTATAATTGGTGTCCTTGATATATTACAGCTGTTATCTTCTGACTGGAAAAAGAAGAATAGTAGTGCCGGTAAATATGTCAGCTACTCATTCTCTGTGACCGTTCAATTTGCTGAACAATTAGAAAAACTATATAAAATGTTAAATGATCTTGATGTGGTGAAAATGCTTTTGTAATACAAAATTTGGGTTGGCATATTGGGAATGGGCGGGGCAAGCCCGGCCCCTACATTGTTTTTATTGCCAACATTTGTTTTGAATTAAATTATTTCTTTTCGATTAACCAGCATCTGTGGGGTTTGTTTTTCTTGGAAAAATCTTCGTCTATTGTTGTGTGCGTTATATTTTTTAACTCCATATTTTTAAATCTACTTGGATCAAAATGGAATTGGGTATAATTTGTAGAAAAAATTATATAACCGTCTTTATTCAAAAGGTCCAGACAAACTTTTAGCAATGAAACATAATCTCTCTGTATATCAAATACTCCATCCATTTTTCGGCTATTAGAGAATGTTGGAGGATCTACTATAATAATATCATATCTATCCCAATTATTTCTGGCATTCACAAGAAAGTCAGCTGTATCTGAAGAATGGAATTTGTAATCAGGATTTATGAAACCGTTTAAAACAAGATTCTGTTCCGCCCAACGATTGTAATTACCAGATAAATCTACAGTATCAATAGATTCTGCTCCGCCAGCTGCTGCATATACAGAAAAAGACCCGGTGTATGCAAACAGATTTAACACTTTTTTATTACTGGCACTGTCTCTGACCATTTCCCGGGTCTTACGGTGATCTAAAAACAGACCGGTGTCTATATAATCATGAAGATTAACCAGAAAACTAAGACCATTTTCAGTTACCTGGATCATATCCCCAGAATCATCAAGTTTTTTATGTTGAGTAGTCCCTTTCCGGGTTTTTCTGTTTTTATAAACAACCTGCTCCTTTTTGACATAGAGCATTCGGGAAACTGTATCAATTATCTCTTCAGAGGTTGGAGAATTACTCTCAGAACCTTCCCGAAAATCCAATATGTAAACAAAAGCTCCATAAAAATCCACAGTTAAGGAAAGGGAAACTATATTTTTATCGTATACTCTATAGCTATTTGTACCCAATGGCGTGAAGTATCGGCGCATTGAAAGATGGTTTTGTTTTAACAGTTTTCCAAAATCTTTAAGAATGTAATTCATAAGTGCAGGTTAGCATAAAAGACAGTTCTTATCCACTGCGTCAGGGATTGTAGAGGAAATCCCGCACCGGGGGTGTATGTCAGTGTACAGACGTGATTTATCGCGCCCTACAAAGGGGAGACGCCCAAGGATGCATTGGTGAGCAACAGACGAAGTCTGTGACCAGCCCAGAAAAGCAAATTTCATTGCCTTTTCACAAATATTAAGTATATTATAACAAAACTGGAGGGAAATATGAAAGCACAAGTTGAATGCAGCTGGAATGGAGGCATGTCCTTCGAAACAGAAATGGACGGACATAAAATTGTTATCGATGCAACACCTGAAGTGGGCGGAAAAAATCTAGGCCCAAGACCAAAACCTTTTATGCTTCTGGCACTTGCAGGATGTACAGGTATGGATGTTATTTCCATTCTTAATAAAATGGGTCAGGAAGTGTCCTGGTTTAATGTAAGGGTTGAATCTGAGCTGACTGAAGAACACCCTAAGCATTTTTCCAGTTATCATATTGTTTATGAATTTAAGGCTTCTGATGATCTAAATAGAAAAAAAGTTGATAAAGCAATTGTACTTTCCCAGGACAGATACTGCGGTGTAAGTGAAGTACTAAAAAAAGCATCCCCAATAACACATCAAGTCGATTACCTTTAGGTTGTAGATATGGATGAAGAAAGTAATAAACTCTTAGCAAAAATGGAACTGGAAAATGGTGGTAAACTGGAATATCGTACATATGCACAGTTCCTTGGGAAATCGGGAGAAGGAACAAAAAATCTTGGAGGACTTCTATTTTTTGTTGGCAACAGACTGATTTATGAAGACTTTGAACGTCAGAGCAGCACAATGTTTCTTCTTTTTAGAAAGAAAAAAGAATATGTAAAACTAAAATTTCAGATAAGTACTGATGATATAGAAAGAATAAACCTGGTTAATTTATCTCAGGGATTAAAAGTTGTAAAATATAATAAGGACCCAAAAAACCTTACAGAAATATCCACATTACGAAGGGTTCTTTTTAGAAATGTTACGCAAATTCTTTTAAAAGATGGAAGTGCATACTATTTCGAAATTTTTGATTTAAAAGGATTTAATACTTTTATGTCCCTTCAAAATAAATAATGATTTTTTTTACCAATTCACAAATAACTTTGGGGCCAATGGTCTTAAACACTTCCCTACTCTATATTCTTATAGGAATTGGGGTAGGAAGTATACTTGTAACTATATTGACAAAAAAAGACAAAGTTATAAGAAAAATTTCTTTTGATATTATTACTAATTTCTTTTTAATTGTAATTCTTACCTGGAAATTATTACCTGTTATTCTAGCTCCGGGAGATATAATAGCAAACCCTATTTCTATTCTTTATGCCTCGGGGGGTGTTGTAGGGATTAGTTTGGGAACAGGGTTTGGAGTTGTTTATTTGGGATTAAAAATATTTTTATATGGGAAAAATAAGATTGAAATTGTCCGTACGGTTATTATATTTTTTGCTGTGGCTGGGATTATTTCATTGTCATTGTTTTTTGTTTCCGGTGTTGTTCGGAATGGGGATGGTGGGGTTTCCCGTGAGGGCGAACGGTCGGTCGCCCGTACGGTCGATAATATGGCACCGGATTTTGAATTGATGGATATTGAAGGCAAAATTATCTCCCTTAGGGATTATCGGGGGAAATGGGTTGTTCTTAATTTCTGGGCAACGTGGTGTCCTCCGTGCAAAGCGGAACTTCCTACTCTAAATCGATTTTATGAAGGGATGGATAAAGATAAGGTCGTTTTATTGGGTATTAATGCTACAGGGACTGAGAAAGCAAATCGTAGTGATTTAAGATCTTATGTTGCGACATTTGTTATAGATGAAGGGATTGATTTCCCTGTTTTATTGGATTTTTGTGATGGTACACAGCCATGTGTTTCGACAGTTTATGGGGCAGGGAACCTGCCCACTACGGTTGTTATTTCCCCTGAAGGTGTTATTACAAAGGTTAAAACGGGTGTGGTTGATTCTTTTTGGCTGCGGTCGGTTGTTGCCGGGGATTGATATGATGGCCGTATAAATACAGGGTGGGTCTGTAATATGGTGGGATATCGGGATAGGTATTATGTGCCGGTGTAAGGACAGGTCGCGACCTGTCCCTACATAGGGTCAATAATCACCTGATAATTTTAGGAAGAAGATTTTGATGGTGTCTAATAACCGTCTGAAAAATCCGCCCACAGGTAAATCTTCTGCTGCAGTAATATTATATTTTCCGATGATCTCTTCTCCTGTATATTGAATTATTTCGCCGATGATCTCTCCTCTTTTTATGGGGGCAATTAAATTTTGAGGGATAATTACCTCTATTCTAAGGGTTGTGGCCTTAGCCACAGTAAGAGTAAGAACTGGTATTTCAGGATATTTTATTTTAATAGAAGACTGAGAACCTTTCCAGATTTTTGGAGAATCAATTAAAGGTATTTCACTTTTTATATTTCTAAAATTATAAAATCCGTATGATAATAAATTTACTCCGTCAATTGCTCTAAGGAGAGAACCTTCTGCACTGTTTTCTCCTGATCCTCCTAAAATAACTGCTATAAGCCTCCGTTCACCTTCTTTTGCTGTTAGAGCTATATTATAACCGGATTCATCTATATATCCCGTTTTCAACCCATCTACAGGGTTATAAGAGCCAAGAAGGTTATTTCTATTATACTGTTTAATAGGTCCATAAACTGAGACTCCATTGGATTTCCAGTTTCCTTCTTTTGGGTAGGTAAATGAGCTTACCGAATGTAGCTCATTTAAAGCTTCCGGATATTTATTAATATATTCTGAACAAAACTGAACAAAATCTACTGCAGTAACTCTATTTTTTTCATTCAAACCGGAAGCATCTTCAAAATGTACCGAGCTAAGACCCATTTCATCAGCTTCGAGGTTCATCAGTCTGACAAATGCCTCCACACTCCCTGCAATTCTTTCTGCAATAGCAATAGCTGCATCATTACCCGAAGGGACTGCAAGACCAAGCATTAGATCCTTAATTGAGACTTCCTGTCCTTCTTCCAGAAACATGAGGGATGAGTGTGGAGGGAGAGACCTGAAGTCAGCATTTTTACTTATACGTATAATCTCACTCTTTGAAAGTACTCCTTCTTCTATCTTTTTATAAACGACATAAAGGCTCATGAGTTTTGTCATTGATGCAGGGGGAATTGATACCTGGCTGTTTTTTTCAAACAATATTGTCCCTGTCAGGCTGTCTATTAAAATTGCAGACTTAGCGTTAAGAGATGGTTCTGCTGAAAGAGATATTGCTGTTACAACAACAAAAATAATAATTAAAGATTTCATTTTAGCAGACTCAAAATTTTTTATATTCAAAGTATTAATCCCAGATTGAGTAGTATTTAAAGATATACTATACTGGATTACGTTAGATTCAAATAGTGGGGTTTTGAATGGAAACTAATAATAGTGATGAAAAAATTGGAGAATGGCTAATTAGAGCTGAAGCTATGTCTCTTAATGATGTGGAAACTGTATTAAAAGAACAACGAGAAGGCAATGAAAGCCTCTTCGGGATAATTGCAATGGAACTGGGTCTTATAGATCCTGATATACTACTGACATTTGCTGAAATGAAAGGACTTTAAGATGGAAATAGCTTTTAATAATCTTGTACGGGATGTAATGGCTGCAGGTAAATACGCAGCAGCAAAACAGAGTACTGTCTCCCGGAGTATAAAAAAAGACGGCACAATACTTACTAAAACAGATACGGAACTTGATAAGCTTATTACTGAGAAAATAAATGAATATTTTCCAAATTCAGTAATAATTAGTGAAGAGAATCCCCTGCCAATACAAAATATAAAAAATAGCGATTGGATATTTACTCTTGATCCTATCGATGGCACTGATTCCTACAGTCAGGGAATGCCTGGCTGGTGTGTGGCTGTAGGTATACTGGATTCCGGGTTAACACCAGTTGGAGCAATTATTTTTGCACCCCGCTGGGGAACCGATACTGAGGGTGGGAATATCCTTACCCTAATGCCCGGGGGTACAATTAAACTGAACGGCAAGGATCTGGATACTACAAATTTAGATGACACTGACCAGGCCCAGATTATGATGGGTTCAAGTGTTCATAATTTTTTTGATTTCAGCACTTTAGCAAATAAACTAAGGGTTTCAGGAAGCGCAGTTATTAATATTTCTGCTCCCCTACTACATAGTGCTGTAAATGGGGCCATTCTTACACCATGTTACATTTGGGATGTAGCTCCGGCTCATGCTGTTATTCAAAATGCAGGGATGGATCTGGAATACTATTCCGGTGGGAAAATTAACTATGCAGCTTTGATAGACAGAAGTAAGGCAAGGGATCATTTTGTATCTGGCAGTCCTGATACACTCACCCTTATTCGAAAACATTTTAAGTTGAAATAAATTTTAAAAAGGATGCTGAGTTTGATAGAGAACATTCCAGAGCCGATTTTAACAAAGAATCTTAGACTTATAGTTTTAAAAAAATCTTCTGCTGGAATAGTTCTTGATTACTACTTAAGAAACAGAGAATCTTTTAAAATATGGGAACCTCTTAGGCCGGAATCTTTCTATACTATTAAACATCATAAATCAGCGCTAAAGTCAGGATTACAAAAAGTTAAGGCAGGCAGGGAATATCGTTTTCTGATTTTTGAAAACGAAGATATTAAATATAAAAATATTATAGGAGTACTTACTTTTTCCAGTATTGTAAAGGGTCCCTTTTTATCATGTTTTGTGGGCTATAGTATTGATAATGTTTTTCAGAATAAGGGATATATGACCCAGGCATTACAAGCAGGAATAGATTTTATTTTTAACATCATTGGGCTGCATAGGATTGAAGCTAATATTATGCCTAAGAATAAGGCTTCCCTGAAAGTAGTTAGTAAACT
>JAQIBN010000270.1 GCA_027859095.1 Spirochaetia bacterium
TTCCTTTGCTCTTGCCATTTTTTCGCCGTCCATAGAGCCGGATCTGTCGAGGACGATAGATACATTTGCAGGGGTTCTTCGCTCTTCTCCAAGATCCAATCCTGTTAGTCCCACTTTTAAAAAAATACTCTGCTGCTGGTCTGCAATAAGATAAGGGTTGGATACAGATACTTCCAGATCCACTGTTGCTGCTGAAATGTTGACTGAAAAAGCACTGATAAAAATAACTGATAGAATACTAAAAATTGCTGTCGATTTCATAATGCGCTCCTTTGGTTGCATAGCCGAGCAGCCAACTTGTTGGCGACCAGGCTTATAAATTGTTTCTTAATCAACAGCGTATATCCTTTAATTATTTTCCAGTCAGATCAGTGTAAAACATTTGTAAAAAATTTGTAAGATTAAGGGTGGAAAGACTGCGTGAGGGGAGTTTGAATTGCATTACGAATATAATCCTGCTTTTGTTTCAATAAATTATCCTCTTATTCGATACATGGGCAGTAAATACAAATTACTGGATTGGATAAGCACAGAACTTGGACAATTAGAATTTAATACAGTTCTGGATGGGTTTTCTGGTTCTGGAGCAGTTTCTTACATGCTTAAAAAATTGAATAAGACTGTTTATTCAAATGATTTTTTACACTTTTCCTATATCCTTGCCAAGGCAACAACTGAAAACTCATTTCAAAGGATTAACTCAAATGACTTAAATACTCTTCATAAACAAGATAGCAATACTCCTAATTTTATTCAGGAAACATTTAAAGGAATTTTCTATTCTAAGGATGAGCTTCGGTATTTGGATAAGATCTCTTACAACATTAATAAATTATCCAACCAATATAAAAGAGCCTTAGCTATGTCAGCGTTAATCAGATCGTGTATTAAAAAACAACCAAGAGGTGTGTTCACAATTTCGGGTGATATGGAGAAATACAACGACGGTAGGAGAGATCTAAGATTAACTATCCAGGAGCATTTTTTAGAACAAATAGAAGTATATAATGGAATTGTATTTAATAACCTAAATAAAAATAGAGCTTTTCATGGTAATGTTTTTGAATTTGATGATAAGAAATACAAACCTGATCTGGTTTATCTGGATCCTCCCTATGTACCCAGGTCAGATGATAATTGTTATGTAAAACGATACCATTTTCTGGAAGGACTTTCAAAATATTGGAAAGATGAAGAAATAGATTTTAATACAAAAGTACATAAAATTAAAAAGAAATATACCCCATTCTCATATCGCAAGACTGCAATTATAGCATTCGATGAATTATTCGATAAGTTTAAAAGCAGTATTATTGTACTATCATATTCGTCTAATGGTTATCCCGATTTAGCCATATTAGAAGGACTGTTAGGTAAGTATAAAAATAATGTAGAGATAAAAAAGAAAAATCATAAATATCACTTTGGAAATCATAAATCAGTAAAGAGATCGAATGTAGAGGAATATTTAATTATAGGGAAATAGAAAGAAAAAAGTGAAACAAGATACACAAAGTTTGCTAAATAGTTTAAGCAAATTGGAAACTGATTGGAAGGATGATTTTGCAATTACCGTAATAAGTTTTCTTGATCAAATTAAAATAGAGGGTCTGGATAAAGGGAGTGAACAGCTTATTCAGCTTCTTGAATATAATTTTGACGTAGCATCTACTGTATTTCGTTTGTTTTTGGATTGGCAGAGCAGAAGGAATAACTATGGGTAGATCAAAAAAGGAACAGGTACAAAAGTTTCTCGAAGATATAATGATGATAAATTCTGAGAAGTTTAAAATCCTTCAGAAGCTGCGTAAGATTGTATTTTCAAATTACCCGAAGACTAATGAGAGAATAATGTATGGTGGTATTATGTTTTCTTTTGAAAACGATTTCGGTGGATTGTTTGTAAGGAAAAACCATATCTCTTTTGAATTTGTATTTGGTGTATATATGGATGATCCGCATAATATATTAGAGGGTACCGGCAAGCTCCGACGTCATATTAAAATTAGAACTTTAACTGATATCGAAGATAAAAAAGTAGATTCCTTTGTGAAACAATCTTTGTAGAAGAGTAAATTGATTTTATGTTTCAATATCCGGGAAAAACTATAGTAATTGTATTTTTCCAGATTTGTTATAAAATGAAGATAAAGTTAGTAAATATAGGATTGTATTAAAAAATGATCAAAATTACTCAAAAAGAGGCGAGGCAATACCTTTTTAGGTATCAAAATCTCTACAATCCCAGACAATTAAAGTCTGAGAAACAAATTTTAAGCTTTATTCAAAAAATAGGATGTATTCAGTACGATCCACTTAGCAGGATTGCAAAAAATGCAGATCTGGTTCTTCAGAGCAGATGCAAAAAGAGACCTTGTAGATGGCTGGGATAAAAATATGTCAATCTGGTCTGTAAAAGACTGGCCATTTTTTATCAGAAAAAGAACAGACCACATAAACATATATAAAGAAAGGGCAGTACTGGAAAGTATGTATCATTCAGGAGAATTGGTAATTCATCATAAAAAGGGAACCCGAAAATACTACAGTTTAACAGAAAATCTTCTTCCAGCTGAATTACTTAACAAACAAGATCCAAACACAACTATGGCCGATTATTACAGGTGGTATGTAAAAAGACGAATTGGAGCTGTCGGATTATTGTGGAATAGAGCAGGTGATGCCTGGCTTGGAAGTCATCTTAAAAAGGATCATCGTATACAGGGAATTAACAGTCTGTTGGAAAGGGATGAAATTGCAGAGATTAAAATAGCTGATATAGATGAATTGTTCTATATGCCAAAACAGGAACTGGCAATACTGGAAGACCGGGAAGAGCATAATGAAGCTGCAGTGATAGCTCCGTTAGATAACCTTATCTGGGACAGGAAACTAATTTCCAGACTATTTAATTTTGACTATAAATGGGAGGTCTATACACCTGCTAAAGACAGAAAATATGGTTACTATGTACTGCCTGTAATATATGCCGGATGTTTTATTGCCCGGTTTGAACCAATCATGAATCGGAAAACAAAAGAATTATTAGTACAAAATTGGTGGTGGGAAAAGGATATAAAGATCAATCAGGATATGACAGATGCTTTGATAAGATGTTTTGCAGATTTTGCCAAATTCCTTAATGCCGGAAAAATATCAACTTCTAATTCTCTGGCCACCCATGGATTTAAATGGTTGGGAAATTGTATATAGCTAGAACAATGAAGAGAAAGTATATTGAGTTTGTATCAAAAGTATTTCCTTGACTTATATGCATCAGGAAATCATATTAATACATATGAGGACAACACTAAACATAGACGATAAAATGCTTAAAAAAGCAGCACAACTTACAGGTGTTAAAGAGAATACTTCTCTGGTACGACTAGGTCTGGAGGCTTTGATTGCTCTGGAAAGCAGTAAAAGACTTGCTAAGCTTGGTGGTACAGAGAAAAAACTGGATTCTATTCACAGACGGTAATCAGCAAAAGGCATATAAGATATAAAGAAGAAGACTTATTCTTTGAATATTGACAGTAAATATGGAGGAGATTTAATGGGTTATTTTGATGAAGAAAAAAACGTCGAAGAATACATTAGAATAGCAGAAGGCTATGATGGTCGGGAACTTATTGAGGTTCTAAAAAAATATCTTCCAGAGGATTCATCTGTTTTAGAGTTGGGAATGGGTCCAGGCAAGGATCTGGAAATACTTAGTGAAACCTTTCAAGTAACAGGATCAGATAATTCTCTGGCTTTTCTCGATAGATACAAGACAAAAAATAAGACAGTAGATTTGCTCTTATTAAACGCAGTTGAAATGAATATAAAAAAGAAGTTTGATGGTATTTATTCTAATAAAGTACTGCACCATCTAAGTAAAGAGGAACTCAAAAAATCACTTATACGGCAGGCAGCTGTATTAAACAAAAATGGAATATTATTCCACTCTTTCTGGTATGGGGATAAAGAAGAAGAATACTCCGGACTGAGGTTTACATATTATACTGAAAAAACTTTTCTTACGATGCCTAGAACTGAATATGAATTGCTGGAAATACAAAGCTACTCAGAGATGGAAAAAGATGATTCTTTGTATATTGTTCTAAGAAAGAACTAATATAGAACAATCAAATCCTCATTATTTTTAACAATTTTTGCAATTCTATATTGACAAATTAATGATAAAGATTTATTACAAATTCATATTGTCAGCAGACAAAGGACCCTAAATGCTAACGATGTCTGCTTATATCTTTTTTGGAAGAAGGCCGGTAATATGGTTGTTGAAGGTATAAGATTAGTTAGTAACACTTCAAATAAATGTAAACCCTCAATGACACAATACCGCTTGTTCCCAGCTGATCAGGAGGATTATTATGCATGAGAAACTATGGTTCGTAACAAATGGGATTTCACTTGATAGCGTACATACCACAAAGATGGATGCTGAAATAGAATACCAAAAGTATCAGGATGATCCTGATTTTGAATATTATGACTTTTATCATGTAAATGTGGATGATCTTGAAGGCTATCCGGATGAATACGTTATGGCTTTTGATGTGGGTTTCATCGGTTAAAAAACATCTACAAAAGGAATTGTACCTATGATTAATTCTGAACCCATGCGTTCAAATATGCCAATGCTGGGAGAAGATGCTTCCGGTACTTTTTTAACAGTTCTTGATGAAATTAAGCAACAGAAGCTATCTCCTGCTGATACCGATCTTTCCCTGGATTTACGGGTTGAGATGTTTGAGGATATAATTGCATCTGAAGTGGGTGATACTCTCCTTGTGCGGGCACGGAATATTGAAAGGGAAATTGGTCTTCGTCAGGTTTTCTTAAAATTTGAAGGGGGAAATCCTTCAGGAACTCAGAAGGATCGTATCGCTTTTGCTCAGGTACATGACGCTCTTAGACGTGATTATGACACCATTACCCTGGCAACCTGTGGTAATTACGGCTCAGCTGTATCCTTTGCCGCATCCTTGGCAGGAATAAAATGCAGAGTCTTTATTCCGGAATGTTATCGTACAAAGCGTGAAGAGGAAATTAGAAATTTTGGTGCTGAAATTATAAGGAAAGGCAGAGATTATGAGGAATCGGTGCAATTTTCCAGAAAAGAAGCTAATGATAAAAAATATTATGATTCAAATCCAGGTGGAGAAAATATTGGTCTTCAGCTAAAAGCATATAGTCAGATTGCCGTAGAGATCTTCGATGAATTAAGGGATGCACCATATGCTGTAGCAATCCCTGTTTCCAATGGAACAACTCTGGCTGGAATTCACAGGGGTTTTCTGAATCTCTACCGCAGAGGCAAAACTTCCAGAATACCCAGGATTATTGCGGGGTCTACATCGAAAAAAAACCCAATTGTAGCATCCTTTCTTAAACAACTACCCAAGTGCCAGGATCTAAATCCAGAAAAACTACATGAATCACCAATTAATGAACCTCTAATTAATTGGCATTCTATTGACGGAGATTTAGCATTAAACGCTATTTACTCCTCAAAGGGATGGGCAGGGGATGCAAGCGATAAGTCCATGAAAGATTTTTCAAAGCTAATTAAGGAAAAAGAGGGAATATACACACTTCCAGCCTCAACTGCAGGACTTATTGCTCTTCATAAACATATTCCAGAGGAAAGCTTACCAGGAGACAGATATGTCGTAGTGCTTACAGGGAGAACTGTATGAAAATAAAACCAGAAGGGAATGCTATTGTTTTTTGTGAAGGTGCATTTTCAAATACCTACGGAAAAACAGCCCATGGCCTGGTAAGATTTACTAAGCGTTATAAAGTGCTTGCTGTTGTTGACAGCCAGGTTGCCGGTAGGGAAGCGGGAGAATTCCTGGATGGCAAACCTTCAGGGATCCCGATATTTTCCAGTCTTAAAGAGGCTGTGGTCAGAATGAACGAATTGGGGGAGGCAGCAACCCACATGGTAGTAGGGATAGCCCCTGATGGAGGAGGCATTGATAGTTCAATATACTCAGCTATTTCGACAGCTATTTCTCTAAACCTCAATATTGACAGTGGGTTACATGATTTTGTAGGTGATATTTCGGAACTTAAAAAATCGGCTGATGCCCGGGGTCTGATAATTAGAGACATACGAAAGACTGCTTCCAGAAAAGATCTGCATTCCTTTACCGGCAGGATAAGTGATGTTAACTCAACTGTAATAGCTATTCTTGGTACCGACTCCGCTATTGGGAAAAGGACGACTGCATGGAAGCTTGTTGAGGCCTTGTTAAATGCCGGATTTTCGGCTGAACTTATTGGAACTGGTCAGACAGCCTGGATGCAGGGTGCTGAATATTCTATTATTCTGGACTCACTTATAAATGATTTTGTTTCCGGTGAGATTGAGAATGCAGTCTGGAACTGCTGGAATGAGAAAAAACCTGATTTTATAATCATCGAGGGTCAGGGTAGTTTGATGAATCCTGCATATCCAGGTGGTTTTGAAATTCTTGCAGCAGGGAGACCTGATGGAATTGTACTGCAGCATGCACCAGGAAGAAAGGATTACGACGGCTTTCCAGGCTACCCTCTTCATTCCCTTGAAAAACAGATACATGCTGTAGAATTCCTCTCAGGAAAACCTGTAGTAGCTATTACAGTGAATCATGAAGGACTTGAAGGTTTAGAAATAATTGAAGCATGTAATGAGATAAACAAAAACACTGGATTACCTGCTCTCGATCCATTAACAGATAATTGTGATAAGATAGTGAAGGTTCTAAAAGATTTTAAAGGGAAACACTAATTTTGAAGATTAAAAATGTAGAGATATGGAAACAGGTAATGCCTCTGGCTGAGCCATATTCCATTGCCTATGAAACGTATACAACAGTCACAGCTATATTTATCCGGATCGAAACTGAAACAGGTTTATCGGGATTTGGTACTGCAGCTCCTGACTACCATGTAACCGGTGAAACTTCTGATTCTGTATATGAATGCCTGGAAAATATGATTAAACCTTTGATTTTAAATCAGGAAGCCTTCAGATATATGTATCTTGCAGATAAAATTAAAAAAATCGCTTTTAATCATAGATCTGCAAGAGCTGCCGTTGATATTGCTTTGTACGACCTTCTTGGCAAATATGCCCGCCTTCCTGTCTGGAAGATTTTAGGAGGGTTTAGGAAGAAAATTGCTACAAGCTTAACTATAGGTATTCTTCCAATAAATGAAACTCTTGAAATGGCAGAGAAATTTATCATCCAGGGAGCCAGAATACTAAAGCTCAAGGGTGGTAACTCTGTAGAAGAAGATCTTGAAAAACTGCATAAAATCAGAGAAAAATTCGGTACCGGAATAAGATTACGTTTTGATGCAAATCAGGGTTTTTCAGAACAAGATGCATTAAAATTTGTCGAAGCTCAGGAAGGTATTATCAACCTTGAACTTCTTTAGCAGCCTTTACCCTCAACAAGTTCAGTAAAAATGGGGAATATTTCCAGAGAAAGCTCTATTCCTATTATGGCGGATGAGAGTATCCTGGGACTGACTGATGCCTTCCACCTGATGAGGCACGATCTTGTAGATATGATCAACATAAAGTTGATGAAAACCGGGGGTATTACCGACGCCATTCATATTAATTCAATAGGAAGGGCTGCAGGTGTGGAAGTAATGGTTGGCTGCATGGATGAATCTGCACTGGGCATCGCTGCAGGCCTGCATCTTGCATTATCGAGACCGAATATTATCTATGCTGATCTCGACGGACACTTTGATTTAGTAAATGATCCTGCATCAAATCTCCTGAAATTCAAAAATGGTTATTTATATCCTAATCCCGGAGATGGTTTCGGATGGAATGGACCCTAACAATTTTTATTACAACTAAATGTGATTAGGAAGTATATAATGAAGAAATAACCTAACCTGATGTTTCTTCATATACCAGGTTACTTCCTCTTCAAAGGAAGTAACCTGTCAGATTAATACACCCCTATTTAGGGAACAATCTTTTCCATTATTTCTTTTTCCTTATTATCCAACTTCTGCTCCCTGTTTTTCGCAACCTTACCTTTTTCGATCATTCTGTTCTTACTTTTCTTTGCAAGAAAGTTTGTAAGATAAAAAACAAACGAATAGACAACTCCCAGAGCAAAGCTCAGTATAGCAACAACCATTACAGGAATATCTGCTAATTCCAGTCCGTAAAAACTGAAAGATGTTCTGTATTCGAGATTGAAAACAATCAATACAGCAAGAATTACCAATGAAAACACACTTACAATTAACCTAAACATTCTTTATTCCCTCCCTATGGGTGTAGTTTATAGAAATAATACACCTGAGAAAAAGAAATGCAGAATCCCAATTATCATTCCTGCTATACCTACTGGTACTCTATAGCTGAACACAACTCTGCTTGCTTTTTCAAGTGGCTCACTGGCAGCCTCCACTTTCGACCTGAAAGCTTCGCTAAGTAGAATCAACCCAAGAGCAATACCTGCCAGTGCGGGTAGTAAATCTCCTGCAACTGGTATGTTTTCAGCGGGTGATCTTATAATCAATTTTAAGACACCAATGACTGCTGTACTAAGGCCTAGTGTAATCTCAGCAACCCGGTTTTCCCTCAGCCCTTTGAAAACTGAGAAAAATGAGAGCTTGTTCCCAAGGTAGCCTGATGCAAGGGTAATTCCTGCAATAACATTTGCTACAATTGAAAGTAAATAAATCTGTACCATAACTATTCTCCTTTATTATTTGTAAATTCTAATTCCAATGAACTTTTCGAACCACGGATTTTCATCTGCTTCTTCTTATCTATCTCTAATTCCCCATTTCGCTGGGTTAGAGTATTAATTTCATCCTGCTTTTCCTGTATTTCTCTATTCATCCGAAGAATACGATTGTCGATTTCATTAATATCTTTCTCAACCTGATCTATATTTATCGCTGCTTCCAGCTTTAATATCTGTTTATCAGAATTTGAATTTTCTTTCTTTAGAGACTGAATATTTAAAAATATTTTTTCTATTTCTTTACTAGTAATTTTATTCTCCAAAGATTCTTCGATATAAACCTGTCCCAGTGTCGAATAGAGACCTTCCAATTGTCTTTCTGTCGATTCGAATTCAGTCTCCATCTTCTTGGTAGAACTACCGGCTCCACCCGTACCAT
>JAQIBN010000007.1 GCA_027859095.1 Spirochaetia bacterium
AGATAAAATATTAAAAGAAATTCTGTTGTCAGAAGTTCTTATTCATAATGATGGTAAGTACATTTTTGCTTACAAATATATGTTTTATTTTTTTACTGCACAATATTTAGCTGATAAGATCTCTAAACCTAAAATTAGGACTTTAATTTCTAAAATGGCAAGTAAACCCCATAATGATAATTATTCAAATATCTTAATGTTTCTTTCTTATCTAAGTAAAGATCCTATTATTATTGAGTCATTGTTAAATGCAGCTTCATTACTTTTTCCTAATGAGCAACCAATACAACTTGATGATGATATTCATGTTTTAAATAGTATCTATAATGATATGCCTAAATTGGTACTAAACTATATAAATGTTGAAGATGCAAGAGAGAATCATCTTAAGGATAAAGATGATGTAGAAGCACAAACAGTAAAAAATGAAGAAATTGATGATTGTATAGATTTTGATGATGAATTGAGCATTGTTGACAAAATTACTGACTCAATAAAACTAGCTGAAATAATCGGGCAAGTTGTTAAAAAGTCTTATGCTTCTTTAGAAGGAGAAGACAAGCTTAATCTTGTTGAAAATACCTATCTTCTTCTATTAAAACCATTAGGTTTACTTCTACGATTCATAATGAAAAATCCTGAGAAAATGGCAAATGAAATTAGCAAGATAATGAAAACACAGCCAATGTATGATATAAAAGATCGTGAGATAGTTGAAGCTTATGCCATAGCTCATCTTTCAAGAGTCTGCTCAATTCTTACCTACACTTTCATATCTCGAGTTTCTCAATTTGTCGGATCTGAAGACCTATTAGTGACATATGAAAAATTATTGAAAAAAAATAATTCTACAGCTTACCGACTAGTTGATGCTGTAATTAAAGTAGATCATTTTACAAAATTTCCAATAGCTATTTTAAGAAGACTTAATAAAGAGCTAGAACATAATCCATTAGCAAAAAATGTTTTATCACAGACCGTGAGAAAATTTTTATACATGTTTGAAATAGAAGATGTCCGGTATAAGCAACAAATATGTCAAGAATTTGGAATAGAGATGTTGGAGATGCGTAAAATAGAACATATTAGTAAAGATAAAAAAGGGGAGAGGTGAGAAGATTGACCAGATCTTGATTCCACCGAGTGTTCTGGTCGAAGTATTGAAATTTTTCTTATAATAAGGAATATATTCGGTGCCTCGGTTTATAATTCACTATTTTGTACTGTACAAAAACGTCATATATTCCTGGAACACACAACATCTTTTTTAGGAATAAATGAGAACGAAAGATGATATTATATCTTGGTTTGATATGAGGTTAGCTCAAAACGATAGTTTTCGTGCTGTGATATCAACTAGTCCTAGAGTTACCCCAGATTGAAAATTGATTTCCTATCTGGGTCGGTATTGTTTGTGGAAAATTTTCATCATTACAAACGGGATAAATTTGCTCAAGAGCGGATAAAACCCATTATTTCAATTACTAAAACCTATTTGAAAAGCTTTTTCCCTCGATTATCATCAGAGTAATGCCTGATAGTAAATGAAGCCTTAACACATCTAATAAAGCCACCTGATGAAATAGATAGAATTGAATTATGTATAAAAATATTTGTATTCCTACAAAAACTATTATACGATAGGTATATGAAAAATACACTATTCGCATGGATTGGAAATACAGATCTTATGGCTGCTGAATCAGGAAACGGTTATGCTCCCATAGCTCAGGCAGTGAGAGAAAGAAATTATAGCAGTATAGTCCTCCTTTGTAATTATAAAAAACAGCGATGGGAAGTTTATGAGAAGTGGTTTAGAGCCGAGTTCCCCGGTCAAAAGCTGTCGGTGTACTATGTCGATTTAAGTTCTCCCACTAATTTTGCTGAAATATATGAGAGTGCGGTGAAGCAGCTGGATAAGTATACAAGTCAGAATTTAAATGATCTTCTAACATTTCATTTAAGCCCGGGCACACCGGCTATGTCAGCAGTATGGATAATAATTGCAAACAGTAGATTTCCTGCCGGACTTATTGAATCCTCCATAGAGGTAGGTTTAAAGGATGTAGACTTCCCTTTTGAAATATCTGCAGATTATATTCCCATGCTTAATAGCCATGTGGAAGGTCGAATAATAGATTTCTCAGATGGCCTTCCTCCTGATACACCTGAATTTGAGATGATTATTCATAAAAGCCGGATTATGGCAGAAGCTGTTGCACTGGCAAAGAGATCAGCGCTTTTTGATGTCCCTTTTCTGATAACAGGTGAGTCTGGCACTGGAAAGGAACTTTTTGCAAGGGCAGTTTGGTCAATGTCGAAACGATCCCATGGTCCATTTATTCCTGTTAACTGCGGTGCTATTCCGGAAACTTTAGCTGAATCCGAGTTGTTTGGCCATGTGAAGGGTGCTTTTACAGGAGCTGAAGGAGACAGAAAAGGCAGGATAGAAAGTGCTGATGGTGGAATACTATTTCTTGATGAAATTGGAGAACTATCAAAAGATGTTCAGGTAAAGCTCCTGCGTGTTATTCAGGAAAAAGTGGTATACCGGGTTGGCTCTTCCAAAGCTGTTAAGGTGGATTTTCGTTTAATTTCTGCTACTAACAGAGATCTTATGGAGGATATAAGAGATGGGCTATTCAGAACAGATTTATTCCATAGGATCGCCGTGGGCTTTATCAGACTACCTGCCCTCCGGGACAGGCCGGAAGACTTAAGTCTTCTTACAGATTATTACCTTTCTGAAATTAACAAGGAATTCAGAAACCAGAAGGGATGGAATCCAAAAAATATTTCGACTTCAGCTCGAAAAGCACTATTACACTATTCATGGCCGGGAAATGTTCGGGAGCTCCAAAATACTCTTATGCGTATGGCTATCTGGAGTATAGATAGTACTATTACGGTCAGAGATGTAGAAAACTCTCTCCTGGGACTTGATAATTCAGATAATACTGTACTGGGCAGACCTCTTGGAGGCGGATTTGATCTGGAGGAACTACTCGGTGATGTTACTAAAGTTTACCTGGAGCGTGCGATGGTTCAGGCGGGAGATAACAAATCAGCCGCCGCAGACCTTCTGGGTTTTAAGAACTATCAGACTCTGTCAAACTGGCTGAAACGCTATGGGATGGATAGTGATAAAGACTATTCATAAACATTTTTTACTATAAGAATATTTATATCAGCACAAAAATAATTATTATATTTCCACTTTATTACACCTGTATACATTAAATTTGTGTATTTCTCCACCTGGCACGCATCCTGCTATTAGTAGTAAAGAAGCAGTTGTTAAGAATTAGTGTAGGAGACAAGTAATTTGAAAAAGTTTATTAAAATAAAAGTTCTTAGCAGGGTCGCCGGAATAGCTGGTGCCCTGCTTCTTGTTTCAACTATTCTCGAATTACTGAACCTTTCTTTTATGCCTGAAAATTTAAGCAGTTATATTAATACAAGGTTATGGCTTCCTCTTCTAACAGGACTCCTCTTTAGTATCCTTTGGCTTCTAACAGCCAGAGGGTTTAAAGGATTTTACTTTTACTTAACGGTATTAATTGGCTTGGTTCTTATTCTTATTCCTCTGCTTATTTCTATGGGAACCATAGGAGAATATATAAGGGGTTTATTTAGAAATGATGGTTTTACTATTTCTGCTGGATTCATCCTTTTACTATTAAGCAGATGGATGTCAAAACAAACTATTATTAACACTCGTCGTTTCAGTATACGCGTAATAGTTGTTGTAATTGGAAGTTTAGCAATTGTTAATCTTGTAGCCGATACTTCATTTGAATCTGTAATCACCTATCAGGGAGAACTAAATAATATTACCAAAATGCTGCATCCCTCATATTTAAAATTTGAAGAAGAGATTGAGGATTATATTACGGAGCTCCTGGACAATGATTCACTATCAAAAGCAGAGAAAGACCAGCTTATAAACGACCTGAACAGTAGAATCAAAACCATGGAAGATGAAGCAGCACTCTTTGAAGAGGTCAAAAGGTTAAACAGAAAGTACCTGGACGAGATAGCTATGTTAAAAGAAAAAGTAGGAGACACTGTTGTATGTCCTGGCGCACTTTCTGAAGAGAGGGTAAGCAGTTTCAATGAGGCAGTTCGAAGGGATTCTCCCTGTGTAAGGGATTTTGCAGTCAGCCTTGCTTCTTCAAGCCCAGGCTCCTATTACAGAGGCGGATCTGATGCTTCTCCCGGGAGAACCGGAATAGAACAGATTATTGCTGTTCATCGCTATATATCCGGTGAATGGAAATATGTTAATGATCCTCTTTTTGCAGGCAGTGACTACTATTCTCCTGCAGACAGAACTCTTGCTGTCGGGCTTGCTGGAGACTGCGATGACTTTGCTATTCTCCTTGCTTCCAGTATCGAAGCCATAGGGGGTAGAGCAAGGATAGTTGGTGGTGATTGTAATGAAGGAGCACATGCATGGAGTGAGGTCTATATTGGCAGTTCTGATGCATGGAAGGATACTGTAAGTATCCTCAAAAAAAGTTATCCAGGAATTTCAATAAATTATATCGACGGTGGGTCAGCAGCGGGTTACTGGCTGAGTCTGGATTGGCAGATCGCATCCTACTCCTGTGGGAATAATCCTGTATTACTTTATGAATCCGGAAAGGGAGCTATATAGATGATAAATAGAAAATCACGTTTCTTAAACAGAATGTTTCTTCTCATTGCTTTTGCTGGCTTTTTAATAATCTTTAACCAGGAGAAGCTGGATTCAAGGGCTTCTTTTCTTATTCCTATGAGTCTTGTATTTGTTTATTCCCTAATAGTCAAATCAGCATCTAATGGACTTAATGATTTTGATCTTGCAGAACATCACACAGAGTCTATCTATTTTTTAGGCTTTCTGTTTACCCTTATCTCCCTGGCTGTACTTTTTTACAGGTTTTCAACAGATTTCTTTGGAATGGAGAGTGCTATTCAAATAAGTGAAACATTTCACTTTATAGGAATCTCTGTTACCACTTCCATTGCAGGTGTTTTGATGAGGAATTTAATCAGGCCTGGAGTTCTTTCTCATTACAGCAGTGATGATGACAGTCTTGAGAAAAGTTTTGAAATTCTTAAAACGATTGTCTCTGAGTTCTCTACTGGATATAAAAATACATTTGAAAACCTCGAAATTTTCCTTGATGAACGTAGAAACAATGCAGCTCTACTGGACGGTAAAGAGAAGGAATATTTAGCAGCTCTGGATGGTTTTGTAGAAGCTACCGGCAAATTTAGTACAGATCTTAGAGCAGCTGATAACTCTCTTGTAAATCACGTGGACTACTACCTTAAAACAGCTGAACTTCAGTCGGAAAGTATCAGCTCCTTGAATGAAGCAAGTAAAGACCTGGCTGAATCCACTTTAAGAATAAGAAGTGATATTGAAATGATTCCCATGGTGGATGTGGCAGAAAATATCAGAACTCTGGGAGCAGAGACCGGTGAGCTTAATACTGTAATCGATTCCCTTTTGGAAATTATGGACCATAAACTGGAGAGGGTCGGATGAGAAGAAAAAGTAGTTCTACAGCTATGATCTATTCTTTAACTGAGTTCTCCTATCTGCTGCTTTTTATCTTTATCGGGGCATCGGTAATTATTGGTGGAGAGTATTTAAAAATAAAAAAGCTTAATACTGAGCTTCTTGTCCAAATAAGTGTACTTGAAACAGAAGCGGAAAGTATGAAAGAAGAGATTGAGTTTCTTGAGAACACTCTTAAAGAGCTTGAAAACGGGGTTGTACCCTGCTGGAAGCGGCCAGATTCTCCTGTACCGGAAATTGCAGGAACAATTATTATACAGAATTTTATTGAGTATACTGTTGCTCACCATTCTGGTCTTTCGAAAAATATTTCTGAATTACCTGAAGGGACAGCTTTAGACAATAGGGAAGAAGCAAAATATGAGTACCTGCAAAAGTTACTTACTGAAGTATTTAAAGATGATATGGCATACGCAGCTTCAAAGAACTGCTATATACGATTAAAGATTGAGAACCATACAAGCAGTTATGACCTTTACCGCAAATATGCGGATGTCCTTAAAACTTTAAAAATAGTATTGGTTAACGAGTGAGGAGCCCGATGTTTATAATTAAAACAGAAATTTATTCAGTTTTTACTCTGGCACTTGTAAAGCTTACATTCCTGTTAGTTGTTTATGGCATTTATCTAATGGCTGTTTACATTAGGGATATTCTTCTGATTTCTATGACGGTTCGACCTGAATGGAGGGTTTTTGGAAGGTATCTTAAATCAGCATTTTTAATACCTGATTTAGGGCCCATAAAGTTATTTTTATCATCTGCAAATTTCAGGGACAAAGAAGGTTCCTGGGGTATAATCCATATCCCCAAAAATTCTGAATGCAGAATTATCAGGTCTGAGCGGGTAAAGAAACTTCAATCTTCCATTATTGCAAAACTCTTGGACTCCTGGTTTGGGATTGTCTGCAGCAGTGATGACTTGAAAGTACTCGCAAGCTATGGAAACTCAGGATGGCTTACTCGCAATCTGCTTACCGCATCAGGAGCTAAGAGGAAAAGTGCAGTTGCAATTAAAGGGGAGAGCAGAAGGAGAATCCAGACAGTATACAGGCCCTTTGTCAGTAGTCTTTCACTGTATCTTAAACTTGAGGATGGGATAAGGAATGGCTGGGCAGAAACTCCGGAAACAGGTATTACAGGAAAAATTGGCCGTCTGTTTAAGCGCAGCAGTACTAATGGGGTCGTAACAAAAAATATGTATCCCAGTTCTATAGAGATTCAGATTTTAAAAATAAAAAGAGAAAATATTCTGTACTATAAGCTTGAAGCTGTAAGAAAAATAAAAACGAATAGTGAATACATGGGCTTTGAGAAATATCTTAAGGCCCAGTCCCTGATCACAGAAGGGAGGATCCAGAACAGGGAGAAAGTAGAGATGCTGATGAATAAATTGGAATCATTACATTAATTTTTTTTTAATAGGGAGAAAAATATGGGAAACTGGTCAACAGAAAATAGTAATTCAGGTGCATTAGAAAAATATACACCAAGAGATTTAACAAATCAGAAGGATTTTGCAAGGGAGCTGCAGAGTATTGACAACAATCAGACTCTGACAATTGTGGACAAGTATAAGTCAAAAAAACAGCTTATGAGAGCGGTTTACACAGCCAAACAGGATGAGATAAATCATCATATTGATTCATTTCAGAACTATCTATTAGCAAGAAAGGATGTTGAGTCTAAAACTATTGCACTGGAAGCTCAAAAAGCGATTATGATTCTTGAAAAGGACCAGCTTCAGCTTATGAAGGATATTGGCCTTTCACACTCAGATGAAATATCAAACACTCTTATAAAAGCAGGAACCATGCTAACGGAAAAACTTAGGCAGGTTGATGAGGCTCCTATGGAATCGGAGATTAAGCAGATGACTATGGAGAATATAAGAATTGTCTGGAATAAAACCAATAAGAGAATTATGGAGAATGTTGATACTTATATGGATGAACTGCAGAGCAGGGAGAATAATCTTAAGAGGTTGTAGGTAATGATTCAATTACTGTTAATTTTAATTATAAATACTCTTGTACTTATTGCCTGGGGAAAGTATCTGCATCATCTGGATGCCTTTACAGTAGACAAGAAGAATGAACATACGCTTTTTTGGTTTATTGTAACAGGGAGTATTTTGAATACAATACTTGTATCTATGATGTATCCCCTTTGGGAAAATATTCTGTTTAGTCTGACTGGACTTGGTTTTGGTATAAACCCATTTATAACTCATTTTTTAATTGTAGGCCCGGTGGAAGAGTTTACCAAGTTTCTGATTTTTATTTTCCTGGCAGGTATGTTTCAATCCATTAAGGAGCCACGGGATGGTATACTTCAGGCTGTCTCTGTTGCTTTGGGTTTTGCTTTAATGGAGAACTTTCTGTATGCACTTAAATATGGGGTAGGTGTGCTTCTTCTTCGTTCAATTCTCGGGGTTATTGGTCATTCAACATATGCAGCTATCTGGGGTTTTGCCTGGTCTTCAACAGTTTATACAGCAGAAAAAAATAGTAAATCACCGGATCGTTATTATGTTTTACCATCTATCATATTTGCTTCTATGTTTCATGGTGCCTACAACACACTTTTAGATTATAATTATGTTTTGTTTGCTCTTTTGATAAAGGTAATTACTCTGGGTATATTTTTTCTTATTTACCGTTTTGTACGAGATAATTCTCCTTATAAGAAATACAGTTTGAAAGAGTACAAACGAGCTATTCCAGCCTTAAAGATGGGTTTAAATAAATATCCGAAAAGCTATCTGTTAAATAAAAGAATGGGTGTTTTTAATATCTACACCAGGAAGTACAGAACTGCAGAAGGATATTTAAAAAAAGCTACTAAAAACAGTCCTCGTAAGACAGGAGGGAGGTTTTACTATGGCGTCTCCAGATATTTAAACGGAAATACTACTGATGGTATAAGGCTTATGTATAAGGCTGTAAGTGATCTTCCTGTAAATATGCGTAAGAGACCTGTGGATAGTCTTAACAATATAATTAGTATTGAATCTGACCGGAAGGCTATTATGGGGCATTTCGATGAACATAGTCTGCAGTTTACCCTTAATAAGGGTAAGGTTCGGAAGAGCAACACTGCCACTCAAATTCGTTATCCTTCAAAACAGAAAATGGAGGATCTGTCTGGAAAGTCTTCTATATCTCAAACTATTAAAACTGATTCTATAGAGTGTCGTGGTACATGGGAAAGACTGGTCAGGGTACGACCTGAACCTGTGCTTATAAAACCGTATAAGATTGGGGGTAATTCTATTGTTAACAGGGCTGGGAAGTCTTATAGGAATCTGTTGGATGAGAAGGTTGAAGAATGGAAGAGGGCAGAGATGAGGAGGTGACACAGATGGATCAGTTATATGAATTAACAGCTGCAGAACGAAATTTAGTTAATAATAATATTGATTTCTATACCTCACTATCTTCAGGGAAGAGAAAACCTAAAACGGAAGCACAACGGCATTTTCTTTTGGTTTGTAAAGGTAAGGCAAAAGCCAATACTATGCATGAATTAGCATTTATAAAGTATCGAATGGAATTAATAGCATTTCAAAAGGAGGAAAAAAAGAGAAAAGAACAAGGGGTAAGGGAATTTGAACCAGATCATCCAGATGGTACTTGGTTTACGAACAATGATTGGGAGAAATTACACCCGAATAAGAGCCATTATTAAAGTAAATTATTCTTGTATTGAATAGGATTTGATATATACTACTTATCAAATGGTATTAAAAAAAATGAGGCTGCAATGAGTAGTTCTGCTAATTCAATCCCCTGGAAAAATATAGTAAGCTTTCATACTGAAGTAGTAAAAAGAAGTGAAGATGCTTTTTTTAGTATGTCTCGGGGTAAAGAACCTTCAGACAGATGGGCATTTTTGATGGATTTTGAACTTGATTCTGTTCATGGGGATTGGAAAGTCCCATATTCAAAGGTGGATAGTCCTGTTTTTTTACGAAAGATCCGTAATAATGAGATTTCTGAGCTATATTTTGGTGGACCAAGCTGGATTTCCTGGTCTAAAAAGTATAACAGTTCCCGTTTTACAGCTGAGTTTCGTCCTTTTTTCTTTAGAGAAGTAAGTATTGGAAGACTTGATGAAGATTACTTTACTCTTGAAGCAGTTCAGGATATCTGGGATCTGTCTCCTCTTGTAATATCCCTGCTGGAAAGAGCCAGTATTATTCCTTCTTTTTCTTTGGAAGAAATGGCTGATAATGTTTTTTTGTCAGATTATTTTGATACGGAGTTAAAGCAGCGTAATTCAAAAAAAATTATCCGTACAATACTCTCTCTTCTTCCAGATTTTGAAAAACATTTTAATTATGATTTGCGAGATGATAATACTGGTATAAAGGTTTTTCCCTGGATGCTTTTTACACCCAGCCAGGGTGGAGCTATTAGTCGTAACTTAATGAAAGATTATAAAGCCCTTAGTCGTAGTGTTGAAATACAAAAGGAAATTGGAGGGTTGTCCTTAATTGATAATCCTGTTTTTTCCAATGATGTGGAAGAGGTTGAAGTTCTACCTATTGTACCTCTGAATGAAGGGCAGTATGAATCTGTTTCCCGTATTCTGGAAACAAAACCTATAACTGTTGTAAGTGGGCCCCCTGGTTGTGGGAAAAGTCAGGTTGTTGTTTCTATATTACTTAATGCCTGGTTAAAAGGTAAATCTGTTCTTTTTGCAAGTAATAATAATCAGGCTGTTGATGTTGTTCGAGATCGTTTAAAACATTTTGAAAAGGATTTTCCTGTTGCAATTCGTGCAGGAAGTAAAAAGAATAGTAATTTAGAAGAAGCTTTAGGACAGATACAGTCATATCTTTCATCGGCAAAAAAAGGAAATATTTCCAAATCGGATCAGCTCGAAAAACGAAGATCTGGTCTATTAACTAAAAAAGAAAAATTGAACACTTTCATAGATACAAAGATTCCAGAGCAAATAGAACAGGGAGTTAGAGCCTGTTTAAATGCTTACAGTATATATTCAAATACAAGAAAGAAAAGGGAAGAGAGAGATTTCTATTTCAATAGTAAACTAGAGTTTCTTGGTTTAGATTCAAGTGCAAGTAGCTTCTTTAAAGATGATTTTATAGAATTAGATAAATGGTATGAGGTTGGAAAGGATTATATTGAAAGCTGGAACAGAGATGAAGGACAAAAGAAAACACTAAATGATGAAATAGAAAAAAATATTGCAATAAGGGCTAAAAATTTAACAAAGTTGGGAATGAATATAGATTCAATTGGTGATTTATCCTGGCTTTTAAATACAGAAATTCATGAAAAAATGTTGAATTGGTACTCCAGTTATAAAGATTTTATTTTAGATATTAATGATGTGGATTTACATTCTCCTGAATGGGATAAGGACTATGATTACTGGTCTGGGAGCACAGATGTTTCTTCCTGGAAAGATTCTGCAAAGTCTCTTTCACATAAGATTAAGTCAATAATTGCTGAAGCTGCTCCTATATTAGAGCGTCTGGAAAATTTGGATAGTAAAAAAAATGCTGCATTATCAGAATTAATTAAAATAGGACTATCTGAATCCTGGCATGAGGATGTTACAACCCTTTCTGAATGGTCATTTTGTTATTCCAACTATTGTACTTGGGAAAAAGGAAAATTAGATTGGTTACCATGGTCAGAATATAAGAAGAATCTTTCAATAATGAAGAAACATGAAGTATTGCTTAAAAAGGTATATCCCCTTCAAATTTGGAGAGATATAGGTTCTTTGAATGAAGATGGTCGGGAAAAACTATCTATTGTAATTGAAAAAAGCCTAAATTATTTAAAAGCTTTTGCGAACTGGAAAGATGCAGAATCTGATAGAGTTAAACTGGAAGGTACATTTAAGGAATTGAGGGTAGATTCCACATCTGTTTTTAATAGTGATATTCCTACTCAGGTTTCTGTAGAAAAATGGAAAGAATATCTTATATGTCTTTCGGATAAAGAGATAATATCTGGGAAAGCCCTGGGTTCCTGGGAGAAGAAGGAAAAAGAAATTTATTTAAAGGATCAAATTAAAGAATATACTGATAAATATAAAAATTTGGGATCAGGATTGATTTTGAAATCTGAATGGGAAAATTCTACAGGTAGTGATTTCCTTAATATTCTATTGGATTTTGAATCAAATCCTGAAGGTTCTTATTTAGAAAAAATACGACAACTATTTTTTTCAAATATCTTTTCAGATTTTCTTTCCAGTTGGAGAAAGCTTAAAGAGAGTATTGAATCAGACAGAAATTTAAATGATAAGATTGATGAATTCCCGGGATATGAAGTTTATCTGGACAAATGGAGAAAGGAATGGACTCTTAATTATAGCAACATAAATGACTGGCTGAAAAATCTTCCAGGAAAAGAATCTCTGTTTGCTGGTCATATGAAGATATTGGCAGTATTAGATGATGAATGGAAGATATATTCTTCAAAAGAAGAGCCTGCTTTTTTGGAGCAGGAAAAGAAAGAATATTCCTGGGCTATTGATAATTTGAAGGAGATTATATCTCTTATTCCTTTGAAAGAAAGTAGGACCGATGTTAAAAACCGATTAATTAAAATATTTGAGCAGATTGGAAGTCCCTGGCCTCTGGATTTTATACGAACTACATTTCAAAGATTTAGTATAAAACGAATCAGGGATAAAATATATCGAATTGATTCAGAATTGGAAGTATTATCTTTTCAAACAGCTAAAGCTGAATGGCATCATCGAAATGCAGAAAATCCGGAAATACATCAGGCTTTACAGGAATTACTTATTCACTATAAACGCAATAGAGGATCCATAGATGAATCGATTTTCCCAGTGTTCAGTAAAGTTTTAACCGCGATTCCAATTTGGATTACAACTGCACAATCTCCCCAGGCTATTCCCATGGCAGCACAAATGTTTGATATTGTTGTAATCGACGAAGCCACTCAGTGTACTTTAACAAACTTACTGCCCCTTATCTATCGGGGAAAAAGATTGGCTGTAATAGGTGATCCTGAACAATTAAAACCTATTCCTAATATAACTGTAGAGGCAGAAAAGAATTTAGGTAAACGCTTTGCACTGGAAAAATATCTGGATAAATATGGACATTCAGAAAATGATGTTTATCATACAGCAGTTAGTTGTTTGCCAAAGAGAGCAGGAGATGTAATTACCCTTAAAGAACACTACAGATCTCATCCCTTAATAATTGGGTTTTCCAATCAATTTATTTATCATAAGAACTTAAAATTAAAGAAAAATCCTGAAAACAGTGAACTGAAAATTCCATATTCCGGTATATATGGAAAAAATGTTCAAGGTGTATCGAAACGCGGACGTGGTGGAAGCAGCTGGATAAATCTGGATGAAGCAGAAGCTGCTTGTCAGCTTGTATCAGAAATTAGAGAGGAATTAGCTGGTTCTAATGTGACTATTGGAGTCGTTACACCTTTTAGAGAACAGGTCCATAGTATTAAGGAAATGTTGGATAGTAAAAATATTTCCAAAGGTGTAGTTGTAGGGACAGCACACACTTATCAGGGTGATGAGCAGGATATAATGATCTTTAGCCCTGTAGTATCCAAAGGCATGCCAGATGCAACCATTCGATGGGTGCAGAAACCTAAAAATTTAATAAATGTTGCTGTAACAAGGGCTCGAGAAGCTCTTTTTATTGTTTCTGATTTTAATATTTGCAGAAGGCAAAATGGAATTCTGGGGAATCTTATCCATTTTACAGAGGGTGTAGATCACCTGCGATCAATCGGTGTCGCTCACTTAAATCTTTTTAGCTGGATGGTTTTACAGGGATGGGCTCCTGAGATCAATCGTCAAATTAATGAATATACAGCACCCTTTGTAATTGAGGAAGATGGATCAAAATTAGTTATAGAAATTTCACTTGATATAGAAAAAGCTGATGATAAATCTGATTCAAAAGAAGCTCTTTTGGCAGCACATGGTTATGATCTAGTAGTACTTTCAGAAAGAGTAGTTATTGAGACACCAGCCTTAGCTTTAAAAAGGATAGCAGAGAAACTGGAAATTGTTGGGGATTTTGATGAGGATGATTTTATACTCTAGATTACATGAAGGATCAATCTATGACATCTTACTTAATTAAACGAAATGAAATTGCAGAAATAAGAACAAGAAAAACAAAAGAAGAAATATTAACAGAAAAACTTTCCCGGCTTGTCCATTTACAAGGGAGTGATGCTGGTTTTTTTCTTCTTGCTACTCATAGTTTTATTGAAAGCACTCTTCGTGACCGATTCCAATTATATGGAGATGACTATCGGTTTCCTGATCTTTTGTATAAGTTTAGAATGGAAATTGTGAATAATGCAAAGGGATTTATCAGAGAATTAAAAGTTCTTGGTGAATTAAGTAAAAAACAAATAATTGCTAATGAGGTGCGTCATAGATTTGGTTCCATTGATCAGGAAGAAGCTGTTGCCGCAACATATCGATTGCTTATGTTTTGCCAACTTGCTGGGATAGATAATTATAAAGAGCTACCCGTTTTAGAGGAAAGTCTTAAAATATGGGAAGACAGGAAATGTAACTGGGAGCGGATGAAAGAACTTTCATTTATTGGCCTGCAGCTTTCGCAAAGTCAGAAACGAAATAAAGAAATCCTTGATGAGGTTGATGAATTAAAAAGTAATCAAATACAGGCAGACCATGTCCACAATCAAATTGAATCCTTAAATAATCAATTGGAACAGGAAAAATCTATAAAGGTTAAAAAAGATAGTCGTATAAAAGAACTAAGACAGAAAAAACATGATTTGGAGTGCGAAAAAAAGAAAAAAGATACCAGAATTATAGAGTTGGAGGATGCAAAAGTATATCTGCAAAATTTAAGCAGACTGAGTAATTATACCAGAACACGTTTTGATTATGAACAGAATATTACACGCCTCACTAAAGAGCAGCAGAGGGTATTAGACATAATTAGTTTGAAAGATGATTTTTTAATAAAGGGTGGGGCTGGAACGGGGAAGACTCTTGTTCTTATTAAAGCACTGGAAATAGCTCTTTCACTTAAAGGTACTGAACTGGATTTTGATGGTGAATCGGTAGAAATTAAGTTACTTACTTATAATAAGACTCTGGCAAAATATGATAAATATCTTGCAATGGTTATGGATCATGAAGACGAAGCCAGAATGATAAGTACTGTAGATAAGTTTCTCTATGATAAAATGCGTACTATCAATGAAAATTATAGAATTGTCTATAACAGTTATGCTGAAAAATTAGCTTCGGAATATAATACCACTTCCTTTTTTAGTAATCAGGAGGTGGTTAATGAAATAGAGGGTTATTTATTTGCAAATAATATTACCAGGCAGGAATATATTGATCAACTTATTCCCCGGAAGGGTTTAAAAAAACCACTTAACCTGAATCAGAGAGAGGAGATCTGGGATATCAGGGCTACCTTTATTGAAGATATGGTTGCAACTGAGAGTTTTACAAAGAATTATAGTAGGGCTGTTATTTTAGAGTACATAAAAAATAACCCGGAAGATTCGTCCTTTAAGAGTCTTGATTTTGTATTTATTGATGAGGTTCAGGATTTATCTGCTGTCGATATCCAGGTTCTTAAAGCATGCTCAAAGAGAGCGGTTATTATGGCTGGTGATGCAGATCAATCTATCTATCAGCCGAGTTTTACTTTTGCAAGGGCTGGTGTTGATATTCGTGGTACTACAAGGATTTTGAGAACTAACTTTCGAAATACGATGGAAATTCATGGACTTGCTGAAAGCTATCGTGAAAAATCTGACAAGATCGATCTGGACACTCAACCGGAAGCTTTTCGTACTGGTCCTGTTCCGGAACTTTATGCTGGAGTTGATAAGCAGGAGCTTCTATCTATGATTGTGAAGCGGGTTAAACTTTTTACACAGGACCTTAACTACGATCCGGAGAATATCTGTATTTTGGTTCCTACCAGTGATGATGTCGGTTTAATGCAGGAGGTTCTTACTGGTGCTGGATATGACAGTTATGATTTAAGAAAGGATGATTTTTCTTTTGATGAGGAGAATATTATTAGGATTTCTACTTTGCATTCAAGTAAGGGTTTGGATTTTCCTATTGTTTTACTTTTTCTGTACAGGCTTCCTTTTACAGGGAATATTTTTGATGATGAATCCAGGGGAAAAATGAAGCGGAATCTTATTTATGTTTCCCTTACCAGGGCAATGGATCATGTTAATGTTTTTGTTTTGGATGGGGAGAGTAAAGTTGAGATTAGGGATTTGATTGAGGTTTTTGATGAAACAACTGGTTAGGGAGAATCTTTTTATACTGTTTGTGAGGTTGAATTTTGAAAAGTAAAAAAATAGATGTTCAGGGCAAAGGTGTTTCAATAATTACTGGAAAGTATGAAGATTATATATCATTGACTGATATTGCAAGACATAAAGATGATATCCATATGGATGATATTGTTAAAAACTGGATGAGAAATCGGAATACTATTGAACTTTTAGGGTTCTGGGAACAGCTTCATAATCCAGGTTTTAAACCCGTCGAATTCGACGGGTTTAGAAAACAGGCAGGCTTGAACAGTTTTACAATGACTCCAAAAAAATGGATCCAATCAACTTGTGCTGTAGGCATTATATCGAAAGCTGGACGATATGGAGGAACTTATGCGCATAAGGATATTGCCTTTGAATTTGCTTCATGGATTTCGATTGAATTCAAACTGTATCTCATAAAGGAATTCCAACGGCTAAAGGATGATGAAAATAACCGTTTGAAATTAGAGTGGAATCTCCAGAGAACTATATCTAAAATTAATTACCGCATACACGCTGATGCAATTAAGGCAAATCTAATTCCCTCTGAATTAACAAGACAACAAGTTCAAATTGTGTATGCAAATGAGGCGGATATATTAAACATGTCTTTATTTGGTCAGACTGCTAAAGATTGGCGAGGGGAAAATCCTAAGAAAGAGGGAAATATTCGCGATGAAGCTACTTTGGAGCAACTGGTTGTATTATCAAATCTGGAAAGTATAAATTCTGTTCTAATACATCAGGGTCTGAAGCAATCTGACCGGCTTATGCAATTAAACTCTATTGCAATTACACAAATGAAGTCATTGATAGATAATAATGTGATAAAGAGGTTAAAATAGTTGTTATGCCTGAGGGGAAAGTAGAGTTTACGAGTTACAATATCCCGTGCTATAGTTTTTTAGACTAATGTGGAAATTCTTTCATATTAAAGTCTGCCGATGATTAAATATGTTCAACTTTCTATTTGCACTACTCCATTCTATTTTCAAAATAACCTTTTTCAGACGAAAAGAGTTGATTCTCACTCTGATGAGTCTGAAAAAAGAAAATCAGATCTATAAGACAACAGTTGAATCCTAAAAAAGTTCATAATTCCTTAAAAAGGGAAGATCGTCTTTTCCTCACTCTGATTTTCAAACTTTCAAAAAGGGCAATCAGCCACCTGACTTTAGTTAAACCTTCAACTCTTCTTGATTGGCAGCACAGATTCATTAAAAATTACTGGACTTATAAACATAAACCTCCCGGGAGAAAGCCTGTATCAAAAGCCATAAAAGAACTGATTCTTGGAATGAAACGTGACAACCAACTATGGGGCTGTCATCGAATAGCTGATGAGTTAAAAGATAGGAATTGATCTGCATCCAACAACCGTCAACAAGATCATTCAGACTTATAGAAAGCAAGGCTTGATTCAGCCAAATGGCAGCTGGAAGAGATTCTTGAAATCAAACTGGAATTCATTATTTGCGATGGACTTCATGACCATTGATACCTTATTCGGTAAGAGATTTTATCTGATGATCATCTTGGAACTTAACTCCCGTAAGATTGTACAGTTTGATTTAACTGAAAACCCATGTCGAGAGTTTGTTAAACAGCGGATAGAACTATTTTCGGAGGTATTTGAAGGACAGAAGATAACACTGATTCATGATAATGCCTCACAATTTACCTCTATTGACTACAGCTGGTTTGGAATTAAGGGAGTAAGCATTTGCTCCTATGCTCCAAATATGAATGCTTTTGTTGAAAGATTAAACGGTTCTATTCGACGAGAAGCTCTTGATCACTTCTTGCTATTTTCAAAAAAGCAGGTGCGAAAGATAGTTAAGGAATATGTTGAATATTACAATCATCAACGACCTCATCAGGGAATTAATAGTATTCCGAATGGAGAAACTGCTTCAACTACTGGTAAGATTAAGAAAACACAGTTTTTAGGAGGTTTGCACCATCATTATTACCGGAGTAGTGCCTGATAGTTTAAAAAACTATAGGACGGGGTCTATAAAGGGGTCAGTTCCCATACTGCATAAAAAAAGAGATTACCTTTAAAAAGATAATCTCTTGCCCTATAAGGGTTTATACATGCGGTAGAGAAGACTTGAACTTCCACGACCTTGCGATCACTAGCCCCTCAAGCTAGCGTGTCTACCAGATTATACTTTCCTTGCTGTGCCCTAATGTACTCTAATTACTTGTATATTAAGGAATTGTCAATATAGTTTACAATAGAGCATACACTAACATTCCCTGCTGTTCCTTATTTACTGGCTACATAAGTGGCTACATCAAAAAACATTCTACTTTGTTAAAGGAAAAGGATTATTTCTAATTTCTCTTATTGTATTCTTGTCTACATGATCTATGATGTACCTATTAATATAATAACTACTCATAATAAGATAAAATACTTTATCAGTATATTCCTGATCAAAACGGTCTCTGGCTATTGATATTAATAGACTCTCAATATTCTTTATGATCCTTGTCAGTAACTCATACTCATTAATGATTGACTCAATTTGATCTAAGGTCATGTCTAAGTCAGAGTATATATATTGTTCCCCCGTAGAGATCCATAGAGCAGATCCTGAATGACTTGCCTTCAGATCCTTAACCTTTTTGTTCAGGATTAGAATGAAATCCTTGAGCTTACCTATTCGTATATTTGTTATGATATTATCGTTTATATATTCTAAAATCTTTATTTCTCTCTTTTCACTCTTTACTGACTGAACTATTTCAATAGAAACCATTCTATCTTCTTCATAATGTAGTAGGTAGTTCTTTGCAATCTTAATTTCACTAAAGAACCCATTCCAGCTTGGATTAAAATATTTTTGTTTTGATACATGAGCTTTTAAATAAAACTCAGCTTCTTGCGTCAACAGGAATTTACCTAGTTTTAAAATACTATTTCGATCCGTATCTCTCCAGCTATAATGCTTCCTGCACTTTCCAAGTAAAGCAAGATACACCTCAGAGTTGTCTGATAAGAAGCTATGAAGTGAACTCTGTTTTACAGCTTTCCCATTTATATAGATAAAGGCTCCATTCTCAATATCAAGAAGTTTTCCAACATAGGTTTCTTTAAGACTTCTTGTATTCTTTGTTTCCACATCATATTCACCATCTCTTTTATAGATATAGAAGCTGTTTCCAATGGGTCTTTTAACTAAATACTCTTTTCTAAAGCTCATAAAAATATTTTAGACACATGATTTTAAAATGTCAATAGGATTTATCTAGTAAACTCTTACCTACAAAGGTATTAGCTCTGTCATACCCCTAGTAACCCCTGTTCCATCTTTATCACTAGCTAGATAAAGGAGAACAATATGACAGATAAAAAATCTAGTACAGATGTAGAGAATGGAACTAAGGAGGAATTGTATTCATTTCTTCCTGCTAAGGCATTTTTCTCACTAAAAGAAGTTTGCTCACTTAAAGGTTTGAACTATAAGTCGGCCTGTAACAAGCCTTACCTTCAATCTAATGGAGGAAAAGCAGACGGTAGGATAGCAGGTAAAAAATCATTTCATAGGCAGACTGTTATTCAATGGCTGTTTTTGACTGATGAGGGGATTATATCAAATGCTGGAGGCTATAATGATTGATTCTATTCAAATTATTATTAAGCTATCTGAGTTCAATAAATCAATTTTTTATCTAAAACCTGTTATAACAATGTCTATCTTCCCCATTATCCATACCACCTCTACTAATTATTACATAGTAGGTGACAGGAATGATTGATACCATATGTTTAATGCTAAAAGAAGAAACTCAAATAAACATAGAGCATATCAATGCAGTAAAACGTACTCATGATTGGGATAACTTAATACCTCTAGATGCTAAAAAATACAAATATTCAATAAATAATTATCTAAGTATTGGAAGCAGTCCTTTTGGTATATTTCTAACTATCCAGCTACCTATAGTATTCCATTCTGATAATAGATATAGCTTGAATCAGGAAGAAGCTTATAACTCATTTAAGAAGATAGAAGATGAAATGCGTCCGTATATATTAAACAGTGGGGACTTTACTATATTTGAGTTACAGCTAACAAGAGTAGACCTGTTTAAGGATATAGAACCTGAGTATTCATATATATTTTATGAAGAGCCGTTAAAATTACTTAAAGGATTCAAGATGGATAGAAAGCTCCATAAGAATACAATTTTATTTAAAACTAAAAGAGAAGAGATCACGGTCTATGATAAGAAAGAGCAGTTACTAAAAGTAAAAAAAATAAACCTACCTGATATAGAAAGCTTGATGAGGGTAGAAGTCAGGTTGAAGACAAAGCTGTCAATCCAGAAGCATTTAGATATAATCACTGTTCAGGATTTATTAGAAAACTGGCATGAACTGGATAGGCTCTATAATAAGTATCTAGACTATAGAGTATTCCGTAAAAATGACTTTAGAGGTCAAAATACTATTTCTCTCCCTAATAAGGATTGTAAAACTATGACCCATAACCAGATAAAAAATAAACTCTACTATCAAGAGATGAATAGAGTCTGTGGGCTTGATATTGCTAAGGCAGAAGAATATTTAACTAATGAGGGATATGCAAGAGAATCTGTCAGGAAGAAACTAAAAGAGTTTCAAGAATACTGTGGTGGCACCGTTAATGTTTCTACAGAAGTTAAGATTATCGATTTAATAAATGAGCTACGAGATAAGTTAAAGGAGGGAAACTCCAGTAAACTCACTAATTAGGTATAGCAACCAGAGTTTAAATATAAACATGGAAAATACAGGATCTTAAATATTAGCTCCTGATAATACAGCAAATATATTTGTTCAGAGATTAGAAGCTATACTATACGGAAACTAATTAAGCCTTAAAGGAGCGAAAATACCATTTTAACAAAAAGTGTTTCACATATTGAAACAAATAATGTAGTAGTAGAAAGTACTAATATATAGAGAAGCTGGAAATATTACTTTGTAATCCTTAACTATAGGTAGTATACTTGAATCAACATTACGAGAGACGTGAGGGATCAGCTCATTGAACGTCCAGCAACCTGTAGTCCATCTACAAGGTGCTAAAGCTGACTGGATAAATATTATAAATAAGTATATTGACTTACTAATTATAAATTCACAAACTTATAAAAAAAAGGATTATTATTATGCAAAAAAAAAGGATTTATATATTTTATACAATCTTATTATTGGTGGGATATTCTCTATTAGCTGATCCACAAGTTACATTGGCAATACCTTATGACGAAATTACAGAGGAATATTCAGATGCAATAACTTTTTGGGATGGCTATGATGAAATCATCTATCGTATGCTCTTAACAGGAAGAGGTCTTGAAATAGGGCAAAGGCTGATTCTTCGTGTTAGTGATGCTGGTTTGTGGACTAACTATTTTGAAAATCAAGAGAAATTAGGTTTTTTTGCCTATAGCGTAAATTCTCTGAACCAAGATAAATCAGGTTTTGAAGGATTAGGAGCAGAGAATGGAAGAGTTCTTCTTTTGTTTCCTACGATTCCTGAGGATTTAGCACGAACAAATAAATCTTCACCTGACAGTAATTTCAATAAAGAAGCTATTATTTTTGGTAAGTATATTGGAATTAATAATAATTATGCTCCTGTAATTATTGTTGAGAAATGTTCAT